>DBFWXD010000007.1:0-2733 GCA_048215895.1 Eubacteriales bacterium | reverse complement strand
CTGTTGACGGCTACATAAATTACTACAACAACGAAAGAATCCAAGAGAAAACAAAATGGATGCCTCCTACAAAATTCAGAGAGGCATCCATGTGCACCTAATTCAATTTTTTATGTGTCCAGAATTCTGGGTACATATCAGACCCCATTTCTCCGTTTGGCTGTGCAATATTTTGTGTTTAAGACCACGGGGGCAATCAGTGCCTGTGTGGCGCAGCCCAGGCTGAGTCAGCTGATCGATGCCATTGGCGGCGCCTTTGGACTGGTGCTGGGCATGACCGGAGCGGGGGCGCTTATTTTACTGGTCAGCCTGGTGTCGGCCATCACGGCGGTGACCGGATGATGGAGGGGGTACGCGTATGGCTGCTGTCTATTTTGGCGGTTTCCCTTTTGTGCGCACTGGCCGATGCCCTGATGCCCAAGGGCCCGGTGAAGGGAGTGGGAAAGCTGGTGTGCGGACTTGTACTAGCAGCGGCGGTGGTGTCGCCGGTGGCTCGGCTGGATTTGGAGAGCAGCCGGCAGTGGTTGGAAGATTGGGACGTGGGCCTGGAGCAGCGGGAAGAGGATTTGAAAAAGCAGGTGGACGAAGAGATGAAACCAATCATAGAACAGGAATATGAAGCATATATTGTGGACAAGGCGGCACAGCTGGAAGCGGTGTGCACCGCCCGGGTGGAGTGCCGCCGGGAGGATGAGGGCGTGTATCTGCCCGAAACGGTCTGGATCAGCGGATCGCTGTCCCAGCAGCAGCGGGAGGAGCTGACCGGTACGCTTTTGGAGGAGCTGGGTCTGGCACCGGAGGCGCTGCACTATGAGGACGGGGAGGGGACGCCATGAGCTGGAAATGGCCGGAGTCCTTTCCAAAATGGAAGGGGGCGCTGGGGAAATATCAAGGAGTGCTGCTGGTCATTGCGGTGGGGGTGCTGCTTCTGCTGCTGCCCACAGGAGGTGGAACCTCGTCTCAGCCGGAACAGTCGGAAGCTGCGGCAGAGTCCTCCTTCGATCTGGAGGGGTTTGAGCAGCGGCTGGAGGATACCCTCTCTCAAATCCAGGGAGCGGGAGAGGTGCGGGTGGTGCTGACGCTGGACAGCTCCAGCCGCCAGGTGCTGGCCCAGGATGTGGAGCGGGAGGCTGACGGCGGCAGCAGCTCCACGGTGGTGACCGTAGGTGCAGGAGCCGGGGGGCAGGAGGTGGTGGCCCTTCAGACGGTGGCGCCGCGGTTTCGCGGGGCACTGGTGGTGTGTCCTGGGGCTGGGCAGGCTCAGACAAAGCTGCGGCTTCTGGAAGCTGTGTCTGCGCTGACAGGATTAAGTGCAGACCGGATCTCAATTTGTGAAGGGAATACTTAAATTTTATAACTGGAGGAATTGACATGAGGACAGGAAAGAAGGGGACCAACTGGTCCCAGCTGTGGAAGCGCAACGCGGTGGTGGCCGCAATTGCTCTGTTTATCTGTGCGGCGGTGTACCTAAACTGGAGCTACGGCCAGGAGGCAGAGGCGGGCAAGACCCTGGGGCAGTCCACCATGGTAGGGGGCAATACCAACGACCCCCTGGTGACCGGTGACAGTTCCGCCCAGACGGGGAGCACCGACAGCACCCAGAGCGGGGATACCCAGACGTCCGCTCAGACGGAAACGGGGAGTGAGTACTTCGCTACCGCCCGCCTGAACCGCCAGCAGGCCAGAGACAGCGCCCTGTCCCTGCTCCAGGATGCTGCTGCCCGGGAGGATGCCGACGAGACGGTGAAAACCCAGGTCAATGACACCATCCAGACCATGGCCGACTACACGGTTACCGAAGCCCAGATCGAAAATCTGGTGATTGCCAAGGGCTATACCGACTGCGTGGCCTTCATTGGAGAGGATGCCCTCTCCCTGGCTGTGGCTGCCCCGGAGGGTGGCCTCACCGAGGCAGATACCGCAAAAATTGTAGATGTGGTCAACCAAAGTTCCGGATTTACGGCCGATCAGATCAAGATTATTGAGGTGGAGTAAGAGGGCGGAAGGGAAACTTTTTTGCCCGTGCAGTTGTCAAACAGGGGAAAGTGTGGTATCATAACCATAACCTGTTTGAAAACTGAGAACAGAGGAGTGGCATAACATGAGTGACAGCAAAGAGTATGTCTCCCGCTCTGACGAGCTGGGCAATATCCACATTTCCGAAGAAGTCCTTGCGGCTATTTCTGCCGCCGCCGCCCTGGAGGTGGAAGGGGTCAGCAGCCTGGCCAATGCCGGCAAGAAGAGCCTGGCCAAGGATGTCCGGGTTAAAATGGAAAACGATAAGGTACAGGTGGATCTGTCTGTACTGATGGCATATGGCGCTACCATCCCCGAGATGGGCAAGGCAGTTCAGGATGCGGTCAAAAATGCCATCGAGTCCATGAGCGGCCTGGAGGTTTCTGCCGTCAATGTGAACGTGGGCGGGATTACGTTCCCTCCCAAGGCGTAATCAATCCGAGATATGAAAAAAGCACGATTCGTAAGAATCGTGCTTTTTTGTACTCTATAACTGTATTTTGTATAGCCTTTCGCTTTTTTAAGCGAACTTGGGCAGGGTGTTTGCACCGTGAGGCATCAGTGTGGCTCGCAGGTCTTTGCCGCCATTGAGCTCCCGGGACAGTGCCAGAGCCTGATCAAGAGTCTTGACCACGTGAATCTTGGCGGAGCCGAAGTCCGACTGCTCCATACCGGTAACCACAATCATATGGTATTTTTCAGCGCTCTCAGCAAAGA
>DBFWXD010000069.1:0-3256 GCA_048215895.1 Eubacteriales bacterium | reverse complement strand
AAGTAATAGCCCGTGATGGCGCTGGAGGTAAAGGCGTTGGGGCTGGCTCCGTTGGCGGCCAGATCCTGAAGGGCATTTCCCTCCTTGGTGTCAAACATCT
Source organism: Eubacteriales bacterium (assembly GCA_048215895.1). GTDB lineage: Bacteria > Bacillota > Clostridia > Oscillospirales > Oscillospiraceae > Lawsonibacter. The sequence goes on along the minus strand of DBFWXD010000069.1, from coordinate 3,156 downwards.
TGTGCTCCAGGAAGTGGGCCACTCCGGCCGGAGTATCGTGCCACTCCCCGTCCAGGCAGAAGCGCATGTCCATCCCGCCGTAATTGGTGGCGAAGAAGGCATAGCCCTTCTGGAATTCCGGCTTGGGGAAGACAAAAACGGTAAGGCCGTTGGGGAGCTTCTCCTGGTACATCTGCTCTCCCACCTGGGAAAATTCAAACTGCTTCATCCCTCAGCCCTCCTTGCCTTTCAGGAAATAAATGGTGTCCAGCTCCAGCTTCTGGGCAGCCTCAGCCACCTGCTGGGCGGTCACCGTCTCAAACTGGGCGCAAAGCTCCTCAATGGTGGTGTCCAGCCCCGCGGCGGCCTGGCCCAGCCAGAACTCCTCCTGCCGTCCCTGGTCATCCAGGGTGGACAGGTGGCCGCTGATGAGGGTGCGCCGGGCGCCCTCCAGCTCCCAGTCTTCGATCTCCCCCCGGCGGATAGCTTCCAGCTGGGCAAGAATCTCGTCTTTGGCGGTCTGGAACTTGTCAAACTCAATGCCCGAGGACACCAGCACAAGCCCCTTCTGCTTCTCCAGCATGGAGCTAGCATAGTAGCACAGGGACAGCTTCTCCCGCACATTCAAAAAAAGCTTGGACAGGGTGGTGCCGCCGAAGATGGCATTGAACATGGTGAGGGCGGGGTAGCTCTCCTCCCAGCAAGTCTGTCCGCCGGTGCGGAAGCCCAGAGCCAGCTTGCCCTGGGTCACATCCATGGCCTCGGTGACCATGCGGGGCTCGGGACCGGCGGTCAGCCGCACTTCGCAGTCGGGGGCCGTCCGCTCCCCTCCCTGGGCCAGAGGGGCCAGAGCGGAGCGCAGGGCGGCCTCCACCCGGTCAGGATCGGCGCTGCCGGAATAGTAAACCTCCACCGCAGACTCCTTCAGCAGCTGCTGATACCGCTGCCACAGGCTCTGGGGGGTAACGGCGGCTACGCTCTGCTCGCTGCCCAGCTTGTCCACGCCAAAGGCCTCATACCGGCACATCTCCTGGACCAGGCGCTGGGTGGCATAGGTGCGCTTGTCGTTGATCTGGGACCGGATACGGTCAATGAGGTTCTGCTTCTCTCCGGTCACATAGTCGGGGCAGAAGCAGCCGTCCTGGGTATAGGGGTTCAGAAGAATCTCCCCCAGCAGGGCGGCGGCGCTCTCCAGAATCTTCTCCCCCTTCAGGGTATAGGCGTCATCCAGAAAACTGGCCACAAAGCCCACGCACTGGGTCTCTCCCTTTTTCCGCACCGAGGGCTCGATGGCTCCGCCGTAGAGCTCATCCAGGGCGGCGGACAGGGACTCCATGTCCGGATGCACGGCGGTGCCCCGGCGCAGGAGGGCCGGAATCAGGGCGTTGGGACCGGCGGTGTCCTTGTCCAGGGGGCACAGCAGGGTCAGGGACAGGTAGGCGCTTTTAAATTTATTGGTGTGGACCGCCCGCAGCCACACTCCGGGAAAGAGCTCCCGTCTTGTCACTTGAGACATAGTCTTGTTCCTTTCTTTGCTCGGGAGGAGAGGGAAAATCCTTCCTCCAAACGGTTGGAGTTATCATATCACGATCAGCCCTGGAAAGCAATATTTTGCCTAAATGGTCACGGAAAGTTCATGGTTTCCCTCCAAAGTCCCAAGCTCCACACAGCTTTCCTCCCGTCCGTCCAGACGCATGGAGGGCGTGCCGGTACGCTTGACCGAAATTGTCAGTTCCCCCCGGTCAAGGCGCCACACCGCCGTGAAGCCCGGCCAGTCTTCGGGCAGATTGGGCTTCAGCGTCAGCCTGCCTTCCTCCACACAAAGGCCCAGCAGATGCTCTACCGCCCCCTGCCAATACCACCCGGCGGCTCCGGTATACCAGGTCCACCCCGCCCGGCCCTCCAGGCCGGGGGCGTAGGACACATCGGCAGCCAGGACGTTGGGTTCCCCCCGGTAGATCTGGGTGGGATGGTTCTGGGGCAGGAGCGCCCGCAGCACCGCCCAGCCCTCCTCCGCCCGTCCCAAACGCAGGCAGGCAATGGCCAGCCACAGAGCGGCGTGGGTATACTGTCCGCCGTTTTCCCGCACACCCGGGGGATAACTTTTAATATAGCCCGGGTCCTGGCTGCCTTCCATATCAAAGGAAGGAGCAAACAGCCGCACCACGCCCCGCTCCCGGTCAAAGAGCCGGTCCAACGCGCTGGAGACAGCCTTGTCGGCCCGCTCCCGGTCGCTTCCATGGGGGAAGGCGGCAAAGGACTGGACGATGGAATCGATCTGGCACTGGTCGCTCTGCGTCGAACCCAGGGGCGTGCCGTTGTCAAAATAACCCCGGCGGTACCAGTTCCCGTCCCAGGCATTTTGGGCGGCGCCCACCAGCTTCTCCGCCCAGTCCAGCAGCCTCTTTGCCTCCTCGTCCTCTCCCATCCGGCGGCACAGGGGAACAAAGTCCTGAAGAACCAGGGCCAAAAACCAGCTCAGCCATACCGACTCCCCTTGTCCCTTCTCTCCCACCCGGTTCATCCCGTCGTTCCAGTCCCCGGTGCCCATTTTGGCAAGGCCATGCTCCCCCACGCCCCGCTCCTGGGCACAGTGGATAGCAGCCAGGGCATGGCGGTAGAGGGAGTCCTTCCGTTCACTTACCCTTGGAATCTCATACCGCTCCAGCTCCCCCGGGGCCAGAGGTTGGGAAGCGAGGTAGGGAACCTCTTCCTCCAGCACATCCCAGTCTCCGGTAACTGCACAGTAGCGGCACAGCACATAGGGCAGCCACAGCAGATCATCGGAAATCCGGGTGCGCACCCCCGCCCCCTGAGGCGGGTGCCACCAGTGCTGCACATCCCCCTCCTCAAACTGCCGGGAGGCCGCCAGCAGAAGCTGCTCCCGGGTCCGCTGGGGCCAGGTGTGCAGCAGGGCGAGCACATCCTGAAGCTGGTCCCGGAAGCCAAAGGCTCCGCCGTTTTGATATCGGGAGGTCCGTCCCATCAGGCGGCAGGCGATCACCTGGTAGAGACACCAGCCGCTGAGATAGCGGTTGAGGGCCTGGTCCGGGGTGGTGAAGGTAATTTGCGACACCTGTCCTTCCCACCAGGCCAGGGTTTCCTTTCGTTTTTGGCCAAAATCCCCCTTAGAAAACTCATAGACCGGTCCCTCTTCCCCCGGCCGGGTCAAAAGAG
>DBFWXD010000068.1:0-11439 GCA_048215895.1 Eubacteriales bacterium | reverse complement strand
GGGCAGCTCTCTGCCGCCTCCTGAACCTGGGGCTCTTGCTCGGGGAAAATTTCATCCCGGGCGGCGGCCACCCCTTCGTCGGTCATGGTGAATACTCCGGCGCACAGATTGGCGCACAGGCCGCAGCCAATGCAGCTTCCGTTTACATGGGCAGTCATCGGATTTCCTCCTTTAAATAGAGTTCTCCTAGTATGCCGTGGGAAGGGACTTGCTATTCAAACGTGCCCAAAAACAGGAAAATTCCGGTTTGCAGGTCCACAATGACGTAGAGGAAGGGACGGTCAAAGACCAGGGTGATCCCGTCTTCAGGAGGAGCGGCCGAGCCGCTTTCTGCGACGGCTACCGTAGCCGCTGCTGCTTCGGTGCCCTTTTCGTTCACTTCAAGTTTCGCGGCGTGAATCACTTGGGAGAGGCAATATCCATAAGGATGATCGCCCAGCAGAGAGAAGTCGGCCAAATCTGGATCAAAGGCACATTCCAGCCCCAGATCCGGCAGCACATCCTGGAGCTCTCCGCTCCACTCCTGCTCAAATTTGGGCAGGCTCAGGCGAAGAAACGTCGCTTCCTCCCCAGACAGGATGAGCTGGGCGAGTTCTGTGCCGTTCAGCTCCGCCAGCCACGTATCAAAGTCCGGCGCATCGGGGGAGAGCTTGGGCATCAGAGCGAAAAAGCCCAGCCGCCCGTCGTCATAGGGGAAAATGGCACCTTCACAGGTTTCGTTGGTGAGATAAGGGAAGGACAGGGAGAAGTGGTTGAGGTAGTGCAGGCGCTCCGTGGAGCCATCCCCGTGGGTAAAGTCCCGGGGAAAGGTGTCCTGGGGATCGAATTCCGTGTCCCAAGTGTTTTTCAGATACAGAGCGTTGACCAGAAGGGCGGCTGTGTTTTCCTCAAAGGGCTTTGAGATGATCTGGGGGATCATGTTGTTTGTGTGCTGCGCCACCCAGCCATTGAGATCCTTGACAATACCGGGGGCAGACAGGTCGCCCTGGAAGACCTGGGCGTCAAAGAGCCCTGCGCATTTGCCGATAAAGTCCTCCCGGACCTGGCCCTCCGGGTCCACCCACAGGCTGTTGGCAATGGAGCACTGGGTAGAGCCGCCCAGAGATTCGGTATAGTCTGCCATCAGTCCATGGAAGGAGGCATTGATGGAGTCCAAGGGGAGTCCGTCTCCCAGCACCTGCTGGAATTCTTCCAGGGTATCGCCATCCGACCCGTTGGCCGCCATGGCCAGAGCCATAGAGACGGACAGGGGGGAGATTAACGTGTTTTCTCCCGTTTGGCGGGCATTTTGCAATAATTCCAGGCCGAAATCAGACAGAGCAGTATAGGCTTTGGGCGAGTCTGCGTCATATTGGGATAGGTCCTGAGCAGTGAGTTTCACTGGCTGAGCGGAGAGTTCCTCAGCAACGGACGGAGCGGAACAGCCGCCCAGCAGTGCCAGGCACAGGGCGGAAAGGGGGAGCAGAGCAAGAAAACGTTTCGTGGAAATTCCTCCTTATGTCAACAAAATGGGGGAGAGAATGGCCCTTTGTCCTTCAAGACGCAGAAATTTTTCCCTGGTTGCAGGGAAAGCGGAAAAATTTATAAAATTCCTCACGAATTTTTCTTGACGTAGGGATTTGGAGATGCTATAATTTCAACTTGCGGTGGTAGGGGCAGTGTGCCCTTTTACCCAATGAAACACCCTAGGAACCCAGACCGAAGCCAGCACAGCGGATCGGGCTGGGGGAGCCGGAGCAGCGAAGTGAGTGAACCGTGCCGCGTGCGGCACTGGGAGCGATACGAAGTTTGCCACGGCGAGGGAGAGGAGGGCACCGAATGATCCAGGAACTCAGCACACCCAACAAGGTCGTTGGGGCCAAGCAGGTGCGCCGCGCTCTGAAAGATGGGCGGGTAGCACGGTTTTACATGGCCATGGACGCCGACCCCAGGCTTCTGCAGCCTCTGGTCCAGGCGGCGGTCAATCAACAGGTACCCGTGGAGCAGGTACCCACCATGAAGGATCTGGGCGGTGCCTGTGGCATTGCCGTCGGGAGCGCTGTGGCAGCGCTGCTGAAATAATCCGCCGATTTTTTCTGGTTTTAGCAAAATCAGGAATAAATTATTCCGATTTTGTTAAAATATATTACGCCCCTATGGGGCAGAAATCGAGAAAGGAGGAACACTAATGCCTACTTTTAACCAGCTGGTACGCAAGGGCCGCGCTCAGGTGGCCTACAAGTCCACCTCCCCCGCTCTTCAGCATGGTCTGAACACCCTGAAGAACAAGAGCACTGATCTGCCCTCTCCCCAGAAGAGAGGTGTCTGCACCGCTGTGCGTACTTCCACTCCTAAGAAGCCTAACTCCGCTCTTCGTAAGATCGCTCGTGTTAAGCTGACCAACGGCATGGAAGTCACTGCCTATATCCCCGGTGTGGGCCACAACCTGCAGGAGCACTCTGTGGTCATGATCCGTGGCGGCCGTGTCAAGGACCTGCCCGGCGTGCGTTACCACATCATCCGCGGCACTCTGGATGCCCAGGGCGTCAACGGCCGTATGCAGGCCCGTTCCAAGTACGGTGCCAAGCGTCCCAAGGCCGGCAAGAAGTAATTTTACCACGTAAGATTATTTCACACTGAATTGCATTGTGCGTTTGCGCAAGGCAAACCCGCCTTGCCGAGCGTTTACCTATATATATTATGGGCAGACCTCGGACAGGCATTACACGGAACAAAATCGTTTCGAGTACCTATGATTTCTAATTTTATAAGAAGGAGGGAAGCAAAGTGCCCAGAAGAGGAAATGTACCCAAGCGGGAGGTTCTGCCCGATCCGCTTTACAACTCCGTCCTGGTTACCAAGCTCACCAACAGCATCATGCTGGATGGTAAGAAGGGCGTGGCGCAGAAGGTTGTCTACGGCGCCTTTGACATCATCAAGGAGAAGACTGAGAAGGATCCCATGGAGGTCTACACTCAGGCTCTGGAGAACATCATGCCTTCCCTGGAGGTTAAGGCTCGCCGTGTGGGCGGCGCTACCTACCAGGTGCCTATCGAGGTTCGTCCCGAGCGCCGTCAGACCCTGGGTCTGCGCTGGCTGACCACTTACGCCCGTGCCCGCGGCGAGAAGACCATGAAGGAGCGTCTGGCTGGCGAGATTATGGACGCCGCCAACAACACCGGCTCCGCCGTGAAGAAGCGCGAGGATACTCACAAGATGGCCGAGTCTAACAAGGCCTTCGCCCACTACCGCTGGTAATCCAAAAGGAGACGAAGTATGCCTAGAAAAGTTTCTTTGGAGAATACCCGTAACATTGGTATCATGGCCCACATCGATGCGGGCAAGACTACCACTACCGAGCGTATTCTGTACTACACCGGCGTCAACTACAAGATCGGCGAGACCCACGAGGGTACCGCCACCATGGACTGGATGGCTCAGGAGCAGGAGCGTGGTATCACCATCACCTCCGCTGCTACTACCTGCTACTGGCAGGGCACCAAGAACCAGTTCCCCCAGACTCGTCTGAACATCATCGACACCCCGGGCCACGTGGACTTCACCGTTGAGGTGCAGCGTTCCCTGCGCGTGCTGGATGGTTCTGTTACCGTTATGTGCGCTAAGGGCGGCGTGGAGCCCCAGTCTGAGACTGTGTGGCGTCAGGCTGACGAGTACAAGGTTCCCCGCATGATCTACGTCAACAAGATGGACATCATGGGCGCCGACTTCTATCACGTTCTGGATATGATCCACGACCGTCTGAAGTGTAACGCTGTGCCCATCCAGCTGCCCATTGGCAAGGAGGAGACCTTCAAGGGCATCATCGACCTGGTGGAGATGGATGCCGACATCTACTACGACGATCTGGGTAAGGATATGCGCGTAGAGGAGATCCCCGCCGACATGATGGAGCTGGCTCAGGAGTACCGCACCAAGATGCTGGACGCCTGCGCCGACATCGATGAGGAGATCATGGAGCTGGTTCTGGAGGAGCAGCCTGTTCCCCAGGACATGATCCGCCGTGCCATCCGTAAGGCCACCATCGAGAACCTGATGGTCCCCGTGGTCTGCGGCACCTCTTACAAGAACAAGGGCGTGCAGAAGCTGCTGGACGCCATCGTGGACTATATGCCCTCTCCCATTGACATCCCCGCTATCAAGGGTGTTAACCCCGATACCGAGGAGGAGGAGGAGCGTCACTCCCAGGATGATGGCCCCTTCGCCGCTCTGGCGTTCAAGATCGCTACCGACCCCTATGTGGGCCGTCTGTCCTTCGTGCGTGTGTACTCTGGTATTCTGAGCACCGGCACCTCCGTGCTGAACTCCACCAAGAAGCAGAAGGAGCGCATCGGCCGTATTCTGCAGATGCACGCCAACCACCGCGAGGACATCGAGTGCTGCTACGCTGGTGATATCTGCGCCGTGATCGGCCTGAAGAACTCCACCACCGGCGACACTCTGTGTGATGAGAAGCACCCCATCATCCTTGAGTCCATGGACTTCCCCGAGCCCGTTATCCGCGTGGCTATCGAGCCCAAGACCAAGGCCGGCCAGGAGAAGATGGGCATCGCCCTGATGAAGCTGGCTGAGGAGGACCCCACCTTTAAGACCTACACCGACGAGGAGACTGGTCAGACCATCATCGCCGGCATGGGCGAGCTCCACCTGGAAATCATCGTGGACCGTCTGCTGCGTGAGTACAAGGTTGAGGCCAACGTGGGCGCTCCCCAGGTTGCCTATAAGGAGACCATCAAGCAGACTGTGGAGCAGGATACCAAGTATGCCCGTCAGTCCGGCGGTAAGGGCCAGTACGGCCACGTCCGCATCACGGTTGAGCCCAATGAGTCCGGCAAGGGCTATGAGTTCATCAATGAGATCACTGGCGGCGTCATCCCCAAGGAATATATCCCTGCGGTCGACGCTGGTATCCAGGGTGCTATGCAGGCCGGCGTTCTGGCCGGTTACCCTGTTGTGGACGTCAAGGTCCACCTGACCTTCGGTTCTTATCACGAGGTCGACTCCTCTGAGATGGCCTTTAAGATTGCCGGTTCCATGGCCTTCAAGGAGGCCTGCCGGAAGGCCCAGCCCATCCTGCTGGAGCCCATGATGAAGGTTTCTGTCATTGCTCCCGACGAGTACCTGGGCAACGTCATTGGCGACCTGAACAGCCGCCGTGGCCAGATCCAGGGCCAGGAGAGCCGTCCCGGCGCTACTCAGATCGACGCCCTGGTGCCTCTGGCCAATATGTTCGGTTACGCTACCGACCTGCGTTCCAGCACTCAGGGTCGCGGCCAGTACTCCATGGAGCCCCACAGCTATGTGGAGATCCCCAAGAGCATTGCCGAGAAGATCATTGCTGAGCGCGGCCGCAATCAGGACTGATCTAGCGAAGGTCTCATGAAAAATAGGGTTGCAATTATGACAGGAATAGGATAAAATACCTATGATATGTCATCAGCCCTATCTTTTCTGAAAGCATAATTGTAATATAAGGAGGAAATTCCAATGGCTAAGGCAAAATTCGAGCGTACCAAGCCCCATGTTAACATCGGCACCATCGGTCACGTGGACCACGGCAAGACCACTCTGACCGCCGCTATCACCAAGTATCTGGCTATGAAGGGCCAGGCTCAGTACGAGGACTACTCCAGCATCGACAAGGCTCCCGAGGAGCGCGAGCGTGGTATCACCATCAACACCGCTCACGTTGAGTATGAGACCGACAAGCGTCACTATGCTCACGTTGACTGCCCGGGCCACGCTGACTATATCAAGAACATGATCACCGGTGCTGCTCAGATGGACGGCGCCATCCTGGTTATCGCTGCTACCGACGGCCCCATGGCTCAGACCAAGGAGCACATCCTGCTGGCCCGTCAGGTCGGCGTGCCCGCCATGGTCGTGTTCCTGAACAAGTGTGACCAGGTTGACGACGAGGAGCTGCTGGAGCTGGTCGAGATGGAGGTCCGTGAGACCCTGTCCGGCTATGACTTCCCCGGCGACGAGATCCCCATCATCAAGGGTTCCGCTCTGCTGGCTCTGACCAACGAGTCCAACAACCCCGACGACCCCGACTTCGCCTGCATCAAGGAGCTGATGGACGCCGTCGACAACTATATCCCCACTCCTCCCCGTGATGACTCTCTGCCCTTCCTGATGCCCGTTGAGGACGTGTTCACCATCTCTGGCCGTGGTACCGTTGCTACCGGCCGTGTGGAGCGTGGCGTTCTGAAGGCTGGCGAGACCGTCGAGATCGTTGGTCTGTCCGAGGAGAAGAAGAGCACCGTCGTTACCTCCATGGAGATGTTCCGCAAGACTCTGGACTTCATCGAGGCCGGCGACAACGCTGGCTGCCTGCTGCGTGGTATCGCCAAGACCGATATCGAGCGTGGTCAGGTTCTGTGCAAGCCCGGCTCCATTCACCCCCACACCAAGTTCAAGGGCCAGGTTTACGTCCTGTCCAAGGACGAGGGCGGCCGTCACACCCCCTTCTTCAACAACTATCGTCCTCAGTTCTACTTCCGTACCACCGACGTGACCGGCATCATCACCCTGCCCGAGGGCACTGAGATGTGCATGCCCGGCGATAACGTCGACATGGACGTGGAGCTGATCACCCCCATCGCCATCGAGAAGGGCCTGCGTTTCGCTATCCGTGAGGGTGGCCGCACCGTGGGTTCCGGCGTGGTTATCGAGATCAACGAGTAATTTTACTCCCATATCTTAAACCCTTTAAGGGCGGACTTCCCCGGAAGTCCGCCCTTTTTCAACTACTTGCTCGGTTTAGTTCAGACAGAATATTGGGTGCAGAAAGGAATGAGACAAGATGGAAGCACGAAATGAGAAGCTGCGCAACGGTTTAAGAAAGCTGTATTATGCGGAAGTGATTATGGTTGTATCGGTGCTGTGTACGATCTTGGCCTTAATCCCGGTTTTGGGCCTTTTGTTTCTGATTGGTATCTTATTTGCTTTGGTTGCAGCGTTGGTCCTGGACATTATGGGCTTAGTCCAATTGCGTGACCTCCATGATAACTATACTGCAGCGCTATTTCTTGCGATTTTAAACGGCATACTTAGCTTTTTTAATGAATCAACCGTTGTGGATGTGATTACCACTGTCTTGGGCCTGATTATGATGTGGCTGCTGATCAAAACCACCAATCAATTTTTAAGTGAGATTGGTCGGGAGGACGTGATCCGCTTGGGCCGGAACGCACTGTTGTGCAACGTTATCTTGGCGGTGATGTCGATTGTATGCCTTCTGATCAGTACCTTTGCGTTAGGACTTGCGGTAGTTTTGGCTTTGATTGCGTTAATCATTACGCTTTTGGGACTGGTTTTCTATATCCCCTACTTGAAGCAGGCCAGTCAGGCGTTTTAAATTGACTTTATGGGATGCCGGGATCACTTCCGGCATCCCAACTGTATTATGGTGGTGCCGAGCGGAAAAACTTTTTTACAGTAAATTAAAAAAAGCTCTTGACAAGGGGAGAGGCAGCGGCTATAATAGCCCCAACAACCAAACAGCACTGAAACCTGTGAGAAAGATTAGTAGCCGGTGCAGCAAACCTTCAGAGAGCCCTGGGTGGTGAGATCAGGGCGGGGAGCGGCCGAGTGAATGGACTTTCGAGGGCGGCTTGAACGGGCAACCAAGTAGATGCCGACGGGGACCCACCCGTTATCCATCGGGCACGCGTGATGGCGCGTGAAGCGAGCGGATGTGAAAACGTCAATTTGGGTGGTATCGCAGGAGTAAGGCTCTTGTCCCATGTGGGGGACAGGGGCATTTTTTTATTCCAAATTAGGCCGTTGGCAGCGGCCCCTCCATCACCCACCCAAACCAAATTAAGCCCAAACGGGCCAATAATGGAGGTAAATACCATGAAAAAGAACAACACCATGAAGAAAGTCCTGTCCCTGTCTCTCGCCCTGGCCATGACCCTTTCCCTTTGTGCCTGCGCTGGTGCGGGCAGCCAGAGCTCCGGCTCCTCTGCCGGTTCCGCCCCCTCCGGATCTGGCTCCGCTTCCGGGGATTCGGCCTTCAAGATTGCCGTGGTGAAGCAGATGGACCACCCCTCTCTCGATGAGATCTGCAATGCGGTGGTGGCCCGGCTGGACGAGATTTCTAAAGAAACCGGCACTCCCATTGAGTATGAAGTCTACTCTGGTCAGGGGGATGAGACGGTGCTCAATCAGATCGGCGCTCAGGTGATTGCAGATGGCGTGTCCGCTATTATCCCCATTGCCACCACGGCCGCTCAGCTGATGACCGTGGCAGCGGAGGAGACCAAAACCCCGGTCATTTATGCCGCCGTCAGTGACCCCGCACAGGCGGAGCTGCTGGATATTGATTATGTCACCGGCACCTGCGACGCGCTGAATACGGAGTTTATTCTGGACATGATGCTGGCCCAGAATCCCGAGACCAAGAAGGTCGGCCTGCTCTACTCCCTGTCCGAGCCCAACTCCACCACCCCCATTGCCGAGGCCAAGGAGTATCTGGACAGCAAGGGCATTGCCTACGAGGAGTTCACCGCCAACAGCGATGACGAGGTAGTGGCCGCCGCCGGCGCTCTGATTGCCGCCGATGTGGAAGCCGTATTCACTCCCACCGACAACAAGATTCAGTCTGCGGAGCTGGCCATTGCTCCTGACCTCATTGAGGCGGGCATTCCCCACTATGCCGGAGCCGACTCCTTCGTCCGTAACGGCGCCTTTGCCACCTGCGGCGTGAACTACACCCAGCTGGGTACGGAGACTGCGGACCTGGCTTACGAGATGCTGACCAATGGCATGGAGGGCAAGGAGGATTACTACCTGTCCCAGGGCGGCATCATCACCGTCAACACCGAGACGGCCGAGGCTATGGGGTTGGATTACTCCATGTTCTCCGATATGGGTCAGGTGGTGGAAGTGGTGACCACGGAAGAGTAAGCCGCCAGGCTTGATTGGAATACCGCCGTTCCCCCGGCCACGCCGGGGGATTCGGCCTGAAAGGAAGGAAGGACAATGCTCTACATCATACAGACCGCTTTGGAGCTTGGTTTTCTTTATGCCCCGGTGGCCCTGGCCCTGTTTCTCAGCTACCGGATCCTGGATATTGCGGATCTGACCACAGACGGCTCCTTCACCCTGGGAGCTGCTGTTTCGGTCACGGTGTGCGCGGCGGGCCATCCTGTTTTGGCCATCCCCCTGGCCATGCTCAGCGCGGCGGCGGCCGGGTTTGTGACCGCGCTGCTTCAGACCAAGCTGGGGGTTCCCTCCATTTTGGCGGGCATTATCACCAATACCGGTCTTTACACCGTCAACCTGATGGCTATGGGCTGGACCTCCAACGCCAGCCTGATCAAGCAGCGCACGATTTTCCACATGTTTGGAGATCTGGGCATTGGGGGCAGCTGGAGCGAAATTATCCTGGCCGGAGTGATTACCGTGGCAGCCGCCTTGCTCCTGGTGGCGTTTCTGGGGACCCGACTGGGCCTGTCCATTCGGGCCACCGGCGACAACCGGGATATGGTGCGGGCATCTTCCATTAACCCCACCTTTACCATTACCGTGGGCCTGTGCGTGGCCAATGCCCTCACCGGCCTGTCCGGAGCCCTGGTGGGCCAGGCCCAGCGCAACGCAAATGTGAACATCGGAACCGGCATGGTGGTCATCGGCCTGGCCTGCCTGATCATTGGCGAGACGGTGCTTGGCCGGGGCTCCATGCTCCGGGGCGCCCTGTCCGTCTTTGTGGGCAGCATCATCTACCGGGTTATTTATGCTGTGGCCCTCAGTTCCAAGGTCTTCCCCATTGAGGCCATGAAGCTGGTTACCGCCATCATTGTGGCCCTGGCCATTGCGGCACCCAGCATTAAGAAGTGGGCTGCCTTCCAGCGGCAGAAGGCGGCAGCCAGAGTGGAAAAGGGGGCGGATTGATATGCTGGATATCAAAAATATCTCCAAAACCTTCAACCCCGGTACGGTCAATGAGAAAAAGGCGCTGTCCGGGCTGTCTCTCCATTTGGAGCCGGGCGATTTTGTGACCATTGTGGGCTCCAACGGCGCGGGAAAATCCACCTTGTTCAACGCCATTGCCGGAGCCTTTTATGTGGACGAGGGTTCCATCCGGCTCTCCGGCGAGGACATTACCTTTAAGCCCGAATACCGGCGCAGCCGGGAGATGGGCCGTCTGTTTCAGGACCCTATGCGGGGTACCGCTCCCCACATGACCATTGGAGAAAATCTGGCCCTGGCCTATCTCCGGACCGCCAAAAACCAGCATGCGTACTTCAGCCGCATCACCAAAAAAGATCTGGCCTTTTTCCGGGACCAGCTTGCAAGGCTGGATATGGGGCTGGAGGACCGGATGAAGCAGCCGGTGGGACTGCTGTCTGGTGGACAGCGCCAGGCTCTGACCTTGCTCATGTCCACCATGGTGCCGCCCAAGCTGCTGCTGCTGGATGAGCACACTGCCGCACTGGACCCGGCTACCGCAGAGAAAGTGCTGAAGATCACCCGGGACGTGGTGGCCGAACACCACATTACCACCCTGATGGTGACCCATAATATGCACCAGGCTCTGGAGCTGGGGAACCGCACGTTGATGATGGACAATGGAAATATCATCCTGGACGTTCAGGGCGAGCAGAGGAAAAATATGACGGTCAACGATCTGCTGGAGCAGTTCCGGGCAGGAGCAGGAAAAAGCTTGGACAACGACCGCATTTTGCTGTCTTAACCATTTTGGGTCGCCGGTTTCCGGCGGCCCAAAATTTTTGTGGAAGAGCTGGGATTTTTTTGCCTGGTCAGGGATATTACTGGATGAAAGGCCTTTCAAGAACGAGTTCCAAGGAGGTGGCGGCTGTGACAGACGAAGCATTTCGTCAAGCGGCGCAGACCTATGGTGACACCATCTATCGGGTGGCATATCACGCCGTAAAAAATCAGGCGGACGCCGAGGATATTATGCAGACGGTACTGCTCAGGCTGCTGGAGTGCCGCAAGGAATTTGAGAGCGAAGCACATTTAAAGCACTGGCTGCTGCGAGTGTCCGTCAATGAAAGCCGTAAGCTTCTGCGTTCCTCTTGGCGGCGCACATCGGTTCCTCTGGAGCAGTGGCACGAGCAGGCCACGCCGGAGGACAGCCAGCGGGCGGATCTGATGCGGGCAGTGATGGGTCTGGAGACCAAATACCGCTTGACGATTTATCTCTATTACTATGAAGGATGCTCTGTGGCGGAAGTGGCTGCTGCCCTCCGGGCCAACCCTTCCACCGTACAGACTTGGCTGCTCAGAGCCCGGGCGCGGCTGCGCAAAGAGCTATCCAACGATGAAGAAGGGGAGGAATCTCATTATGTTCGATCCGCAGGTTTATCGTGAAGCATGTGGGAAGATGACGGTCCCACAGGACAAATTGGAGGAAATGATTGCTATGACAGAAGCGAAGGAAAAAAAGGTACGCCGCCCGTTCCGGGC
>DBFWXD010000067.1:0-4774 GCA_048215895.1 Eubacteriales bacterium | reverse complement strand
GCGTAGTAGTTGTAGTAGTCCTTGATGCGCTGGGTGTCGTAGGCGGTATACGCCAGGAAGACGGCAATGGCTCCCATGGAAACCATCCGGTCAAAGGCCATCATCCCCGGAATAAACAGGGACAAGAAATAAAATCCGATGAGAAACACCAGGCCAAACAGGAGGATGGGCCGCAGGAAGGACAAACTGGACTTGGTGAGAAAGCCGTAGGCCGCCAGCGCCCCAAAGTAGAGGGCCGTGACCAGGAAGACCATCAGAATGCTCTCAATCTGGTAGGCGTACATAAAGAGGGACACGTCAAAGCCAAACAGAGCGGAAAACAGCAGAAACAGGGTAACGGCGGTCCCCACGGACATCCGCTCAATGCGGCTTACCATGGTAAAGGAGATAATCAGCGTGCCCACCAGCAAAATAAGGTGGAAGCCGGGAATATTCTGGTACACGGCCCAGGTCAGGTTCGTGCTCCAGCCCACAATGCCCACGCCGAAGCTCACCAGCAGACCCACCATCATCCACAGGAAGGTTTTGGCCGTGTACTGGCCCAGCGTCTCAGGCACATTCTGGTCGTAGCTGCGGTCAAATTCATAGGGATCAAAGCTCATAGGAAACGCTCCTTTCTGCGGGTCTGCCCCATTAGGGTTTCCCGCCTTTCCTGCTGTTATTATCCCATATTTTCGCTGGAAAAGCAATTACGTCCCTGTTCCAAAGACATAGTTGTAAAAATCATTTTCCACAATCATATCCGTACAGTCCAGCTTATACTGCACCAGCTTTTTCATCGTGGAGACATAGCTCTCCTGCTCTTCGGCAGTCATGGTGACTCCGGCGGCAGGGGTAAACTCCCCGGTATAGCGGTTGTAGAAGCCCCGGTCCGTCTTCCAGCAACGGGAGGTGAAGATCACCAGTCCCTCGCTGTCGGAGAGGATGTCGCTGCCCGAAAGCATCCGGGAGTCGTACTCCAGCCCCAGCAGGTTGGACACGGTGGGCAGGATATCCACCTGGCAGCAGGGCTTATCCACCTGGATGGGCTCCTCCATGCTGGCCGACCACATGATGAGGGTGTTTTTATACACATCAAAATCAATGGACGACTCGTCCAGGGATTCCAGCGCCTCCGAGCTTCCGAAGCTCTTGCCCGCCAGCTCCTCCAGAGTGTCTACGTTGAAGTAGGGGATGTGGTCGCCGGTGGCCACGATGAGGGTCTTATCCAGCTTGCCCGCCTCCTCCAGCTTCTGCAGCAGCAGCTCCAGAGCCCGGTCCACTTCCATGGCGGTGGCAATATAGTTCTGGGTGGTCTCGCTGTAAGGCAGGGCACGGACGGTGTCCCGGTAGGTGGACACAATGCGGTTGTCCGAGTAGGGCATGTGTCCGCTGATGGTCAGATAATAGACGTGGAAGGGCTGGTCGCTGTTGATATAGTCATCCACGCTGTTTTCAATGACCTGGGTATCCCGGGCGGGCCAGGCAATCTCCCCGTTGGCGTTGGTGTCCACCTCCAGGCCGGAGCCAAACTGCTGCCAGTTGTAGCCCAGGTTGGTGTGGGAGGCCTGGCGGCCGTACATCTCATAGTTGCCGTGGTAGCCGTTGACCAGATACCCCTCCCGTCCCAGCTGCTGGGCCAGGGAGAAGTAGCAGTTGGTGCCCAGCTCTCCGGTGCGCTTCATGGTGATGGGGTTGCCGTTTTTGGGATAGAGGCCCAGAAGGGTCTGGCACTCGCCGTTGGAGGTGCTGGTATAGTGGAGGGCGGTGTAGTAGTTATTGAACACAAAGCCCTCGTTGGCCAGCTTATAGAGGGTGGGAGTCAGCTCCGGATCGATGGCGTAGCCGGAGAAGCCCTCAATGACCAGCTGGATCACGTTATACCCCTCAAACATGCCGGTATATTCGTTCTTTTTGGTGGGGGTCACGCTGTTAAAGTAGTTGGCCAGCCACTTGATGTCGTCGTTGGGGGCGTTCTCGGCGATTGCAGCCAGGTCCACATCCATCACGTTGGGAGAGGTATCAATGACCGGCTTCTCCTCCTGGGAGGTATCGCCTCCAGAGGAGGAAGCGGAGCTCCCGCCCAGATCACCCAGACCGCTGAAGTCGGCGTCCACGTTCCGGGCAGGCTTGATGAACATATGCTTTACATCCAGGCGCAGCATGGTCCACATGCCCAGCTGCTCCACCTGGTCGTCGATGTTGGTGTCCATCTGGTAAAGCTGCTTGGGGGTCAGGTCCCCCTTCCAGGGCAGGTTGATGACGCCCAGCCCCACCACATGGAATACGGCCGCCGCCGCCAGCACCAGGCCCGCAAAGCGAATGTCAAAGCGTTCAAAGCCCAGAAGTCTGCCCCCCAGAACACAGATGAGGATGCTGGGCAGCATCACCAGGATGATGATGGGGATACTGGCAAAAATAGTGGAGGCAACAACCTCAGAATAGTCCGTCAGGCGGTTGCCCGCGGCGGTACCCAGGGTGCTGAGGGGGTAATAGGACTGGAGAATCTTCTTGGCGATGATCTCTACAATATAGACCAAGCTGATGAGCACTGCCAGCACGCTGGTTACAATCCGGTTGGTCAGGCGGTGCCAGGGCAGGGTAAATACCCCGCAGAACAGGCCCCCCGCCACGCTGAACACCAGGTAGACCGGCAGATAGCTCAGGGATGTTTTCATATAGATGTGAAGCACCAGCTCCAGGTACAGCAGCAGCAGAGGAAACAGCAGCACCCGTCCCAGAGTCTGGAAGGGCTCCATTTCCCGGCTGTGGCCGTGGTGGGCATAAGCCCGTTTTCCATGGTAAGACATACTAAACCTCCGGACTGCATTGAAAACCCGGGCTTCCCTCCAAGGGATGGCCCAGGAAATTCTCTACGATTTAATATCCATACTTTACTCATTTCCGCCTACTCAGTCAAGTGCTCTCCTGTGAATTTTCTTTTTCTTTTTTCTGAAAAAACGACAGCCGGACCCATTGGGCCCGGCTGTCTGAAGCAGACGAGGAACAAGCTCCCACATCCCAGCGGTTTTCCGCGCGGAGAGCAGGTCTGCCAGCCTAAGGCGCGGGGCCGTACAGCGGCCCACTCGGCGACCTGCCAAATGCACTGCTGCTCCTGCCTCCCCTGTTAACCGAACATGGAGAACAGGTCCATCTGGCTGGTCTGGGGCAGGTCGCCGAAGGCCCCGGCCTCGGTGAGCTTGTCAATGTGGGTTTTGGATACCTTGGGACAGGCGGCGGAAACCTCCTCGATGGAGATAAACCGCCGGCCCTTACACTGCTCCGCCAGGGAGATGGCCGCCGTCTCACCCAGGCCCGCCACCGACACAAAGGGCGGGATCAGGGCCTTGGCCTGCTCGTCCACGGTGAAGTTGATAGCCTGGGAGCGGTACAGGTCCATCCGGGCAAAGGTGAAGCCCCGGAGATAGAACTCATAGCAGACCTCCAAGGTGGTGAGCATATCCTGCTCCACGGCGGAGGCCTCCTTGTCCTTGGCAATGATCTCCCGCATCTTCCGCTGGCACACGTCCATACCGTGGCACATAAACTCCTGATCAAAGGCCTTGGCCCGGATGGAGAAGTAGGCCGCATAGAAGGCCAGGGGCCGATGGACCTTGAACCAGGCGATGCGGAAGGCCATCATCACGTAGGCCACGGCGTGGGCCTTGGGGAACAGGTAGGCAATCTTCTTACAGGAGCCGATGTACCACTCGGGCACCCCGTGCTCGCGCATCTCGTCCTCTGCTCCCTCGGGCAGGCCACGGCCCTTACGCACTGCCTCCATGATCTTAAAGGAGCGCTTGGGGTCCATGCCCTTGGAGATCAGGAAAAGCATAATATCGTCACGGCAGCCGATGGCCTCGCTGACCTTGGCGGTGCCGGAGGTAATGAGGTCCTTGGCGTTGCCCAGCCACACGTCGGTACCGTGGGAGAAGCCGGACAGACGCACCAGAATGTCGAACTGGTTGGGCTGGGTGTCCTCCAGCATGCCCCGGACGAAGGTGGTGCCGAACTCCGGAATGGCGGTGCCGCCCGTGGGGCCCAGGATCTTGTCGTTCTCATAGCCCAGCACCTTGGAGGACTGGAAAATGGACATGGTGTCCTTGTCGTCCAGGGGAATGTCCGTGCGGGCGTTCACCCCGGTGAGGTCCTCCAGCATACGGATCATGGTGGGATCATCGTGTCCCAGCATGTCCAGCTTCAGCAGGTTAGACTCCATGGAGTGATATTCAAAGTGGGTGGTGATGATGTCGCTGTTTGGGTCATCGGCGGGGTGCTGGACGGGACAGAAGTCGTAGATCTCCTTGTCCTGGGGGATAACCACCATGCCGCCGGGGTGCTGGCCGGTGGTGCGCTTCACGCCGGTACAGCCGATGGCCAGGCGGTTCTCCTCCGCCTTGGAGACGGTCTTTCCCTTCTCGTCCAGATACTTCTTCACATAGCCGAAGGCGGTCTTTTCCGCCACCGTGCCGATGGTGCCCGCCCGGAACACGTGGGTCTGGCCGAACAGCTCAAAGGTATACCGGTGGGCGCTGGACTGGTACTCACCAGAGAAGTTCAGGTCGATATCGGGCACCTTGTCGCCTCCGAAGCCCAGGAAGGTTTCGAAGGGGATGTTGAAGCCGTCCTTGGCGTAGGGCGTTCCGCAGACGGGGCACACCGCGTCTGGCATGTCCGCGCCGCAGCCGATCCCCTTCTCTTTGGCGGTGTCGAAGTCCGAGTGCTTGCACTTGGGACAGCGGTAGTGGGGCGGCAGGGAGTTCACCTCCGTGATACCCGACATGAAGGCTACCAG
>DBFWXD010000066.1:0-2791 GCA_048215895.1 Eubacteriales bacterium | reverse complement strand
GGGTCAGCCGTCCCCACTTGGTGAGAACGGAGCCGTTTTTAAAGAGCAGGGGCGCGATGGGCATCTGCTGCTCCAGATGGGTGAACAGCGCCTGAGCGGCCTGCTGCTTGGGCTCTCCCAGGCTTGCGGTGTGCATGGCAGTGAGAAGAGCATCCGTTTCGGCATTGTTCCAGCGGCTATAATTGAGGCTGCCCGAAGAGGACAGCAGGGGAGAGAGGTCAAAGTCGGCGGTGAGCACCGTCTCCCCCAGATAGAGGTCAAAATCGCCCTTGCTGAGGGCGGCGGTAAAGTCTTCGTAGGAGAGCTGTTCCACGTTTACCGTCAGCCCCGCGGAGCCCAGCTGATAGGCAATAAGCTGCGCCGCGGACACCTTGGCCTCGTTTTCACTGTTGACCAGCAGACGAATCTCTCGGCCCGCCAGGCCCAGCTCCTCCAGCTGCTGAGCCAGCACATCCGGATCATAGCCCAGACGCTGGGCGGAATCCTGGGAGTAGAGCGTGCTGTCCGGGTGGACGGGAAGGGTGGAGGGGACGGCGTGGCTGGCGTAGGTGGTCTGGGCAATGGCCTGGCGGTCAATGGCAGAGGAGATTGCCAGGCGTACCTGGGCGCTTCGGCATATGCCGGAGGCGGTATTGAAGCCCAGGTAAATGAAATCGGTGGTGGCATAGTCCCAGGTCTGATAATTGCCGCCGTAGCCCATGGCGTTTGTGGCCATCAGATCTACGTCCAGCAGAGAGATATTGCCCGTGTCAAAGGCGTAGGTGAGCTCATCGCTCTTGCTGACGCTGTACAGGGGAATGGTTTCAAAGGGCAGGTCCTTGTCCTGCCACCACCCGGGGCGCTGGGTGAGCATCAGTCCCTCGTCGGTGCTGGAGAGCACATAGGGCCCAGTGCCCGAGGGGCGGTCTCCGCTGCCGTGGGCGATGGGGATGTCCAGCAGGCAGGGGAGGCTTCCGTTGGGACGGGAGAGGGTGATGGTGAGGGTGTTGTCCTCCGCGGTGATGGAGGCCACATCGGCCAGCCGGGTGTGGTAGCGGCTCTGTTCCGAGCGGGCAAGCTCCAGGGCATCGGCCACGGTCTGACCGGTGAGGGGGGGGCCGTCGGAGAAGGTGAGGCCGGAGCGGATGATAAAGGTCCATACCAGCTTGTCCTCGCTGACCGAGTAGCGCTCACACAGCACCGGGACGGGCTGGAACGTCTCATCCACTAAAAAGAGCCCCTCATAGAGAAGGGGGGACAAGGTGAGGTTGGCCCGGTTGGCGCCCAGCGTAGGGTGAAGGCTGAAGTCGGGAAAGACCGGCAGGGAAAAGGGAATGGTTTCGGGCAGGTCCTCCTGACTTGACGCATCCGGCGCGGAAGAAGAGGCACTGGAGGCAGGCTGCGCGCCGCAGGCGGACAGCGTCAAAAGCAGGACGGCAAGAAAAAGGGATAGTAGTCGTCTCATAGGGGGTTCCTCATTATAGAAGCTGAATCATGGCGGCCATACTGCCCCGGCGCTGGCCCTGAATCCGGTGGGACCAGAAGGTGTCCAGATTGCAGGCGGTACAGGCGGAACACAGGGCAATGTGTTCAGACCGGACTCCCGTCCGCTCCAGCCACCGCCGGTTGGCGCCCTTTAAATCCACCTGATATTTTTCGCCGCCGGGCAGGGGGCGGATAAAGTCCTCGGCCTCGGCGCCCAGTCCGGAACGCAGCCCGTCGGGCACGTCCAAATGGGTTTCAAAGCAGCAGGGGCCGATGCCCGGCCCGATGGCGGCCAGAATGTGGGCGGGGTCGCAGCCATAGTCCTCCACCATTTTTTCTGCCGCCCGGGCGGCAATGCCGGAGGCGGTGCCCCGCCAGCCCGCGTGGGCGGCGGCGATGCAGCGGCGGTGGGGGTCATAGAGCAAAATGGGGATGCAGTCCCCGGAGAAAATGGTCAGGCACAGCCCCGGCTCGTTGGTGATGAGACCGTCGGCCTCAAACATACCGGGGGCGGCGGGATCTTCCATTCGGTCGTCCCGGGTGACCGGGCGGACCAGGTTGCTGTGGATCTGGTGGTTTTTCACCAGAGCGGCGGGGTCAGTGCCCACAGCGGCGCAGAAGCGGCAAAAATTTTCCCGGACGTTGGCCGGCTCGTCTCCCCGGTTGGCGCCCAGATTGAGGCTGTCCCAGGGAGCGGGGGAGACCCCGCCCAGGCGGGTGGAAAAGCCGTGGGCCGCCCCCGCCCAGGCGGGGTGGTCACAGGCGAAAAAAGAGACGCCATGGCGCCGCTTGATTTTGATGTCCATGGTCGTCCCTCCAGCAATGACAGGATACTATGTTATTTTATTTTAGCCCAAAATCTTCGCTATGGCAACCCATTATCCGGGAGAAAACGGAACTTTGTTTTTCCCGGAAGGCAGCTCAGAGCTGTTCCAGCTCCCGCAGGGTATCCTGAATGGTTTTTTGGGGCAGATAGACCGCCGCCATTTCTGCCAGCTGAGACAGCGTAAGGCTGCGGGCCGCCCCCACCATGGGGTGCTTCATAAACTTCCCGAAGCGCCGCTGAAATACCGCCCTGGATTTGGGATTGTCCAGAAGCTCTCCCACAGTAATGGTCCGGTTGCGCAGGTCCATGTCAATCACCTCCCAGCCAGTCTATGCCGCCAGGGGCCAATCCTTGACTTTCCTGTGGGGACCGATTATACTACCATCTACGATAAAACGGCGGGAGGGAATGAAAAATGGAGAAAAAAAGAAGAAAACTCAGGCAAGTTTTTATCGTGGCTGATTCGGCACTGCGGCGGCAACGGACCGTGGCGGCGGTATA
>DBFWXD010000065.1:0-3340 GCA_048215895.1 Eubacteriales bacterium | reverse complement strand
GAACCGGTGGTTCACGCGGGCGGTGGAGAGGGCGACATCGTCATCCACTATGACGACATGACCGTCATGCTGGAGGTCACCCTGATGAACAAGCAGGCCCAGAAGCGCGGAGAATGGGAGCCGGTGCTGCGCCACGCCCTCAACCTGAAGGCCGCCAGCGACCGGGAGACCTACACCTTCTTCATCGCCGACGAACTGGACTATAACACCATCAACATCTGGCGGGCGGTGGCCGCCGTTCCCCTGGAGTCCACCAACACCCACCAGCCGGTCAGCGGCGTGGTAATTACGCCCTTTACCAACGCTCACATTCTCTCGTTCCTTCAGGCCGGGGTGCGCCGAGCTCAGATCATTCAGGCTGTGCGCAGCTCATTCCAGAAAGTCCCCGCCATTACCGACATGAAGTGGCATGAAGAGATTCTGTCCAACCTTTCCTGAAACAAAAACAGCGGCACAGCCATAGGCTGTGCCGCTGCTCATTTTTATGTATTCTTGTGTCCGGCGCTCGTTCCTGTTACCCATTCTCCCGCATAGGAAGGATTTCCTTGCGGTACACCCGCTTTAAAAACAGGGTACTCAGCGTCAGGGAAAAGAGTTCTGCAATGGGGAACGCCCACCACACGGCCTGCAGTCCGCTCAGTCTGGAGAGGACGAAGGCCACCGGCAGCAGCACCAGCAGCTGACGCACCGCCGAAACCGTCAGGGAGAGCACGCCGTGCCCCAGAGCCTGGAACACCGAAGAGCACACAATGGCAAATCCCGCAAAGAGGAAGCTCAGGGAGATAATCCGCAGGGCGGGCACACCGATGGTCAGCATATCGCCGCTGGTCTCTCCATTGGCCATGAACAGCCCCAGGAACAGATGGGGGATCACCTGGAAGAGGATCAGGCCCACCAGCATAATGCCTACCGCATAAATTACGCTGAGCTTGATGGTCTTGATGATTCGCTCCGGCTTTCTGGCGCCATAGTTGTAGGCCACAATGGGCACCATACCGTTGGTCAGGCCGAAAACGGGCATGAAGATGAAGGACTGAAGCTTGAAATATACGCCAAATACCGCCGTGGCCGTGGCAGTAAAAGAGATCAGGATCTGGTTCATGCCAAACACCATCACCGAACCGATGGACTGCATGGCGATGGACGGGATGCCCACGCTGTAAATGCCCAGGATAATGGACTTGCGGGGCCGGAGATTTTTCAGGGACAGCTGAATGTCCGGATTACAGGTCAGGTTGAAGAACAGGGCCAGCAGGCCGCCGCAGATCTGACCGATGACCGTGGCCAGGGCAGCGCCGGCTACCTCCAGCCGGGGGAAACCCAGCAGGCCGAAAATCAGGATCGGGTCCAAAATGATGTTGATGATGGCGCCGGTGGCCTGGGTAATCATGGTGTAAAAGGTGCGCCCGGTAGCCTGGAGCAGACGCTCGCTGGTCACGGACAAAAACAGGCCCGCGCTGACGCCGCAGCAGATGCTGAGATAGTCCGTGCCATAATCCACAATGGCGGTGATATCGGTCTGAACGGAATAGAAAAGCCGGGAGCAAGTCAGCCCCAGCACCGTAAAGACCAGACAGCTGATCGCCGCCAGCAGCAGACCGTTCATGGCCGTCTTATTGGCCCGGTCCTGATCCTTCTGTCCCAGACTGCGGGACAACAGAGCGTTAATACCTACGCCGGTACCCACCGACACGGCAATCATCAGGCTCTGCACCGGGAAGGCCAGGGACACCGCATTCAGGGCATCCTCACTGAGCTTGGCAACAAACACACTGTCTACAACATTATAAAGCGCCTGGACCAGCATGGACGCAATCATCGGCAGCGCCATATTGATCAGCAGACGGTTGACGGGCATAACGCCCATTTTATTCTCTCTGGCAGGCTCTCCCACCTGGACTCCTCCTTTGTAATGTAACCAAATAACTTCTTTCTTTACAGCCTTACCATTATAGAGGATTCAATTTTTAATGTCAACGCTGCATTTCGTTCCTTTGGCACAATTTTGCTATACAGCTCTCCGGAAACGGGTTTTTTCCCCGTGCTCCATACTTTTCATTGACTTATTTGTCGGAGATGAGTATGATTTAATCTAGACAATTTTTACTAAAGGAGACTTTCTATGCTTTCTCTGGACGCTTTTAAAGAAGCCCGGAGTGTCCTTCAGGGGGTGCTCCGGCCCACGCCGCTCATCCACTCACCCTATCTGTCCCGAAGCTGCGGCAACAACATATACGTCAAGCCGGAGAATATGCAGGTCACTGGTGCCTACAAAATCCGGGGCGCCTATTATAAGATCAGCACACTTTCTCAGGAGGAAAAGGAGCGAGGGCTGGTAACCGCCTCTGCCGGCAATCACGCCCAGGGCGTGGCTTACGCCGCTCAGGCCGCCGGCGTGTCCGCTACCATCGTCATGCCCACCACCACCCCGCTGGTAAAGGTGAACAACACCAAGGATTACGGCGCAAAAGTGATCCTTCAGGGCGAAACCTTTGACGACGCGGCCGATTTGGCTGCCCAGCTCTCTCAGGAGCAGGGTCTTACTTATGTACATCCCTTCAACGACCTGACCCTCGCCACCGGCCAGGGTACCATTGCCTACGAGATTTTCCAGGATCTGCCCGATGTGGACGTGATCCTGGTGCCCATTGGAGGAGGCGGTCTGGCCACTGGCGTGTCCACTCTGGCCAAGCTCCTCAACCCCAATGTGGAGGTCATCGGCGTGGAGCCTACCGGCGCCGCCTCCATGAAAGCCAGCCTGGAGGCCGGCCATGTGGTCACCCTGCCCACGGTCAGCACCATTGCCGACGGCGTGGCGGTCAAGACCCCCGGCGATCTTGTCTTCCCCTATATCCAGAAAAACATCGACCGGATCATCACCATCGAAGATGGCGAGCTGGTTGAGGCCTTCCTGGATATGATGGAGCGGCACAAGATGGTGGTGGAAAATGCAGGACTGCTGTCCGTGGCCGCCCTGCGTCACCTGGACTGCAAGGGAAAGAACGTGGTCTCTGTGCTGTCCGGCGGCAACATGGACGTCATTACCATGGCCTCTCTGGTTCAGCACGGCCTCATCTGCCGGGGCCGGATCTTTACCTTCGCCGTTCAGCTCCCCGACCGGCCCGGCGAGCTGCTGCGGGTGGCAAAGGTGCTGTCGGAAAACAACGGCAACATCATCAAGCTGGAGCACAACCAGTTTGTCAACATCAACCGCCAGTCCGGTGTGGAGCTGCGGGTCACTCTGGAAGCCTTTGGTCATGACCACAAAAACCAGATCATGGAAGCCCTGCGCCAGGCGGGCTACTGCGCCGCCGAGACGGATACCAACGACTTTTATAAC
>DBFWXD010000064.1:0-2744 GCA_048215895.1 Eubacteriales bacterium | reverse complement strand
ATCCTCTGTTGTCAGCATTTTCTTTTCTTTGTTTTCCATGGACAATCCTCCTCTACTTATTGGTCGGCCTGTGCCGACCGTTCCCTGTCCGGGACTCCGCCTGCACACAAACCGGAGTCCCTCCTCCGACCTGCGGGGACCGGAAACGCCACAGGCCTTTCGTTCAAGCCGCAGGACGGCAGTGCCCCCGCAGCCTCAAGCGCATATTCGAAATCCATGGGTTACATCTGTTTTCCTTCTCCCTCGGCAAAAGGCTCCTTTCCCTTTAAATTAGACCAGACTCGACCTGTTTTTTATTCCGATTGCAATCTTCATATGTTAAGTATAGAAAACTTGATACAGAAAAATAGCCCCTTCCCTGCGGATATTTTGGGGGTTTTGCTAAAATAAAACCGGCTGCATCCCGGAAAAATACAACAAAAAGTACAGCCAACTGACGACCAGTTGGCTGTACTTCTGTTTATATTGTATAGGTTTTCAAACGAGGAAAATCACTGGAATTTTTCAATCAAATGTGATGAAAACCCACAATTTTTGCTATAAAAAGAATTCCACAGGATTAGGACGGGCAATCCGAAAACGTATAGTTTTTCAAAGCACAGCAGCAGGATCTCAAAGGGGGCCAGCTTGAGGGTCAGATGGTAGGCGCCGTCCAGCTCCAGAAGATTCAGGGACATTTCAGGGGCCAGTGTTCCGTTGAGTACCCGCAGCGTCTCTGCGGAAAGTCTATCCGCCGGCGGCAGGGGGAAATCCCGGTACCTGGATGCGTATTCCTCAGAGGTAAGCCGGTACTTCCGGATGGCGAACCGCCCCGTCATGCCCCGGACGCTCAGTGTGACCTCCCGGTTGTAGTCGTGATCCTTCATCAACTCCACAAAGGGGGCCTGTTCCTCGACCCGGGAGCCACCCTCGAACAGCGTGTCGAAGCACGCGTCATAGTGGTAGAGCAGCACCTGGATGTCCTCCCTCCCGGACTGCCTGGCGGCCAGGTACATATCGCCCTGGGCGATTACCGTGTCGCCCAACTGCTCCAGCAGGGAGAGCAGGTGGTAGACCGGGCGCTTGAGCCCCTCCGGGGTCAGCAGGGCCACACCCGAATCCCCGTCCAGCAGCGTGAGCCGGGGCATACGGCTCCCCCGGCTTGAAGCCATGGTGTGGAGGAGGTAGCCCGGCATATAGCCGGAGCCATACAGCGCATTGGCTTCCGGCCGGTGCTCTGCCCCGGTGACGCGCACCGGAAGCCGGAAGGCGGACAGGGCCTCCGCCAGAGTCCTGGCCCGCTCCTCCTCCCCGGGAGCCGCCGGAACGATCACCTCCAGTTCACCGCCGGGCCGCAGAAACCGCTCCCGCAGGGGCTCCAACTCCTCCCTCAGCCCCCGGAGCGGCTCCCCCGGCGGCACACAGACCCGCAGCCTCATTCTCAGCGACCACAGATCATTCAGGATATAGTTCAGCACTCTGGGGCTGTTCCGGTAACGGCGCAGAAAGTCCAGATCAAGCGCAACGGTGTCCAGCCCCAGCTCCTCCCGCAGCCGCCGCAGCTCCGGAAAGCAGGTGATGTGGTCGTAGGCGGCACCCGCCAGGCTGACGCACCGGGGCCTCCGGAGGGGCTTCTCCTCATACCGTCCGCCCCAGTCCAGCGAGATCTCCTCCGACTTCCGGCAGAATTTTTGCAGCAGGAGCTCCAGCTCCTGCCCCTCCAGTGCCCTGCAGCTATATGCCTGCACCGCAATGGTGCGGCTCTGGTACCTGCGCCGGTACTGCTGTGGCGTGGTGCGAAAGCTCTTTTCAAAGCTGTCGCTGAAATATTTGTACTTGGAAAAGCCGCATTCGTAGGCGATGGTCTGGAGCCCCTTGCCCCCCTCCAGCAGCATGGCCGCCGACTTCTCCACACGGGCCATGTTCAGGAAGGTCCGGAAGCCCACGCCGCAGCCATTCTTGAGAATGTTGGTCAGGTGGTTGGCGCTGATGTGCTCCATGGCCGCCACATCCTCAATGCGGATAGGCTTGTTGTAGTTGCGGTAGATGTAGTCCGTGATCCGGCGGATGCGCCGGAGCTGGAGCTCGTTTCCCTTGTAGGCGTTGTTGAACTCGGGAAAGCCGCTGCCCAGATAATAGCACTGGAACTCCTTGATGAGAGTGTTGAGAATCTTCTCCCCCACCTCCCTGTAGGCAGCCGTCTCCGTCCCCGTCCGGTCCAGCAGCCTGGGGAGCTGCTTTTTCAGATAGCTGCCCAGCATTTGGATTCCCGCGGTATTGTTCTCCAGGGCACTGTTGGCAAACTGGTAGGTCCGCAGGTCCGGAAACTCCGCCCGGTATGCCTCCACATTGATGTGCAGCAGCATCACCGTCCCCCGGGTGTGGGGATAGGCGCAGAGCCGGTGCAGCTCCCGCGGACAGCTCACGTAAATATCCCCGGCCTTCATGTCCAGCACGTTGTTGACCACTGTGAGCTCAAAGGAGCCCTCCAGGGCAAACATGATCTCCAGAACGTCGTCGTGCATATGAAAGGGGTATTCCTCCACCTCCACGATACTGCACTGCAGCGGCGCATTGTCGGGAAACGCGATTGTCTCATACAGCATGTCCCTTCCGTCCTTTCCGTTGTGCTCCGGCTCCGCGGGTGTCACGGCCAGCCCTTTGGGGGATATTTTACC
The DNA here is from genome assembly GCA_048215895.1 of Eubacteriales bacterium. Taxonomy (GTDB): domain Bacteria; phylum Bacillota; class Clostridia; order Oscillospirales; family Oscillospiraceae; genus Lawsonibacter. The sequence goes on along the minus strand of DBFWXD010000064.1, from coordinate 87 downwards.
GTATTTTCAAACTGCTTTCCAGCAAAATCTGGATTTCACTCTGTTTCTCTCTCCGCATGCTTTTGACAGCAGGCCATTGTAAAATAT
>DBFWXD010000063.1:0-2252 GCA_048215895.1 Eubacteriales bacterium | reverse complement strand
CCAGGGTCTCCTCCACCCGGTGATGAAATGCCTCGGGAACCGGAATATCCTCCTGCTGAGCTTTTTGCCGAAGCTTGTCGTCTAGATTCATTCTGATCCCTCCAATAGAATCCTGAGGTGCTTTCTTGCCCTGGATAGGCGGGTTTTCACGTTGGCCTCTGTGATGCCAAGAATGCTGCTGATTTCCTTTCCGCTGAAGCCGTGATAATAGTAGAGCACGACCACCGCGCGCAGCTGCTGGTTCAGCTTGCAGACCGCTTGCCACAGCTGAAGGTTTTCGTCTCCGCCGGATGGATCGGGCAGGTCGTGAATATCCTCCAGAGAAACTAATTTTTTTCGTTTACGGAGAATCCCGTAACATTCATTGGTGAGAATCCGCATAAGCCACGGACGAAAGGACTCCTTCTGACGAAGCGTAGGGAGCTTTTCATAGGCGGTCAGGATGGCCTCCTGTGCGGCGTCTGCGGCATCTTCGGTATTTCCAAGAATACCCATGGCTAAATGGTACATGGTTTTTTCGTTGGCTTTGATTTGTTCGGTAAACCACTTCAGCTCATCCAAAAAGCTCCCTCCTTCCATGGCTGATTGATTTCCCATTGTACCATGGATGTTCTTCGCGTGGCACCTCTATTATAACTAGAGGGGAAATGTCCGCAAAAGGTGACAAGGAAGCGGCAAAAAATATAGGCGCTGCTTCGTCCTTTATTTTTTACCGCTTCGTGGTACATCATAGGTACAATGGGTGAAATAAAAATATGGGAGAGCGGGGAAACTGAGGGGGAACGTGACCCGTCCAAAAATTTCCAAATTTTTCGGACAGATTACAGGTTACAGGCGGTTGAGAGGGGGCCGGCACCGGCGGTACACATACGCGGACAGCAAAACCGTCAGCGTGTCGGCCGTCACCTGGGCCCAAACGATGCCGAACATGCCGAACAGGGCGTTGAGAAGAAACAGCATGGGGATGTTGAGCCCCAGCCACCGGGATACGCCCAAAAACAGGGCCACACGCCCTTTTCCAAAGGCCTGAAACAGGTGGACGGTGAAAAAGCTGATGAACATCAGCGGGGTGGCCAGCACCCGGATGCGCAAAAACTGAGCGGCCAGATCCACCGTTTGCGTGTCGGAGATAAACACATGGGCAAGCTGGACGGCGAACAGCTCATAGAGCACAATGCTGATTCCCGCAACCAGCAGGCCCAGGCGGATGGACAGGCGGATGACCTCATTAGTGCGCGCCCCGTTTCCGGCGGAGTAATTGTAGGCCACCAGGGGAACCATGCCCTGACAGATGCCAAGGCCCACATTTAGGGGGAACCGCTCCACCTTCAGGACGATGCCCACCGCGGCCAGCGCCAGGTCGTGGTAGGATACCATCAGCTTGTCAATGACCACATAGTCCATGTCAAACAAAAACGTGGTGATGGCCGAAGGGAGCCCCACCCCGAAAACGGCCAGAATACACGCCCGGGAGGGAAGGCCCACGCGAGGCGAGCAGGTGATGATGCAGCCCCGCCCCATCCGCAGCAGAACCGTGATGAAAAAGAGCAGGGCAGTGCAGTTGGACAGGCAGGTGGCAAGCCCCGCCCCCAGGACCTCATATCCGTCCGGCATGAGCACGAACATAAACAGCGGGTCCAGGGCAATATTTAGCAGGCCGCCCAGAATAATTCCGGCGCTGGCCTCTTTGGAGCGGCCAATGCTGCGGATCAGGTTGGCCAGCACGTTGGAGAGGACCGTGGGGATGCCGCCGATGACAATGACGCAAAGGGCATATTGCCGGGCAAACTGGTAGGTGTTTGGCCCTGCCCCCAGCAGGGTGAGAAGAGGCTGCATAAACAGGGCAACGCCCAGGGCGAACAGCGCGGAAATGGACAGCCCCAGATACAGGGAAAAGGCACTGACCTGTCGGGCCTGTGCCTCTTTCCCCTGCCCCAGCAGACGGGAAATCAGCGAGCCTCCGCCGATTCCTGCCAGACCTGCCAGACACAGGGTGATGTTGAACACGGGCAGGATCAGTGAGGTGCCTGCCACCATGTATGGGTTGTTGGTCTGTCCCACAAAAAAGGTGTCGGCCATATTGTAAATTAGGACGATGAGCTGACTGGCAATGGCCGGGACAACCATTTTTCTCAGGGCAGTGGGGATGGGGAGGTTTTGAAAAATATCTTCCCGGGCGGAGGGGGCGCTTGCTTGCATGATCGGACACCTGAGCTTTCTGATAACGGGGCGCTTGTGCGCTGAGGTATGGT
>DBFWXD010000062.1:0-3436 GCA_048215895.1 Eubacteriales bacterium | reverse complement strand
CAATAATGCTATAGAAAGAGTGCCGTGTAATACAGCATAAGAAGAAAAACAGGGCCGGTACACATCTGTCGTGTACTGGCTCTGTTTTTATGTGGAGGTGAACAAAACAACCATGACTTTCCTTCTGTTTTTATTTGGCATATTCCTTGCGCTGGGTATGTTTCTTTTGACGGCTGATCTGCTCAGGCTCCCCCGTCTGGCCACCCAGCGTGCCATGCTCTCGGTGGGCCGCCAGGAGAAGAAGCAGGCCCGCAGTGTGGAGGCCCTGCTCATGGGCTGGGCGATCAAGCTGGCCCCACACATCCATATGGATGAGTATAAGCGGGGCCGTCTGAAAAATACGCTGGCCGCTGCTGGGCTGAACATGACACCGGAGGAGTACACCGCCTTTGCCATGGTCAAGACCGGTGCAGTGCTGCTGACGGTGATTCCGTGCCTGTTGATTTTCCCAATGTTGGCGTTGATAGTTGTTCTTCTGGCGGTGGCGGTTTATTTCAAAGAGATTCGCAGGGCGGAGGAAAAACTCTCTGCCAAGAGGGACGAGATTGAGGCGGAACTGCCCCGGTTCGTGGCCACCATCACCCAAGAACTGGCCGCCAGCCGGGATGTGCTGAGCATGATTGAGCATTATAAGCAGAATTCCGGTCCTGTTTTCTCCGCTGAACTGGATGTCCTCACCGCGGATATGCGTTCCGGCTCCTATGAGGCGGCGCTGACCCGCTTTGAGGCCCGGTTCAACTCTCCGCTGCTTTCGGACATTGTCCGCGGACTCATCGGCGTGCTGCGAGGCGACAACGGGGTCCACTACTTTCAGATGCTCAGCCACGATATGAAGCAGCTGGAACTCCAGCGCCTCAAGGCAAAGGCCATGAAAATCCCGCCTAAGATCCGTGTATTCTCCTTTGTCCTGCTCATGTGCTTCCTGGTGACTTATCTGTCCATCATCATCTACGAGATTATCCATTCCCTGGGCGGGATGTTTTAAGAGAGGAGGTGCCCAATGGACTATACAGGCAGCATCTATCGATTGATTGATCGTGCGGAAGATGAAATGAAGGAATATGCTCAAAGGGTGAAGCAGCTATCTGCCGATGAAATTTATCGCCATTCAGCTGAAACTGCGGCAAAGGAAAGCCTGCTTTCTGCTCTTATCCATGACAGTTATGAACTCGACGATGATGACTTGGATTTAATCCTTAAGCCAAAAAATCCTGTGGAAGCACTATACCAATTCCTGACAAGTGATAAAACTGATCTTTCATCGGAAAGCTCTATCTCCAGTATTTTGAGCGAATATAATGCTCAGTGTCAGGAAAGGGATCTGACTTTAGGCGAGGAGGTAACCATGTGCTGAAACGGATTTTGAGATCCCGACGCGGAGAGGGATACATCGATGTGTGCGTCCTGGTGCTCTGCGCCATGCTGGTGATCGCGCTGGCAGTGCAGGTCCTCCCAGCCTTTATTGCCAAACAGCAGCTCGATACCTTTGCCACTGAACTGGTGCGTGAGGCGGAAATCGCCGGCAGGATCGGGCCGGAAACTGACCGCCGGGAACAGGCCCTGCGGGAGCAGACCGGCCTGGACCCGGAGATTGAATGGAGCGATACCGGCCGCATCCAGCTCAACGAGGAGGTCACGGTCACGCTCACTCATGAGATCGACCTCGGTCTCTTTGCCGGCTTTGGCAGTTTCCCCATCACCCTGCGGGCAGATGCCACAGGAAAGTCGGAGGTGTACTGGAAATGAACAGACTCAGGCAGATTTTGAAAGACCGGCGCGGCGTGGCTTTCCCCCTGATTATTGCCATTGTGCTGGTGCTGGTAATGCTGATGTGCTGCATCAGCGAATATTTCCGTCTGCTCATCGTGGCCCAGGGGGTTCGGGATGCGGTGCAGGAGGCTGTGATCTCCACCGTCAACGACAACTATGACGATGTGTACCATGGCGTCCGGGAGGGCTACTCCGGCGCCTACCAGCCGTTGGCGGGAGATTTTGAGGAATCACTGGACTATGGCGATATCTATGGACGCTTGGACGATATCCTTGGGCTGACCTATCGGGGCGGCTACCATACTCAGTACACAGAGGATGGTGGGATGGAGTTCCGTGTGTGGGGCCTTGATGTGGAGATCCACAACGCACCGTTCGCTTCCGGCGACAGCGCCGGCGACCGTTTTGTGGCGGACTGTGAAATCGAATTGGAGGTTCCAGTGTCTTTTGGAGGAGAGCTTCTGCCGCCCATGCGGATGACAGTCAAGGTCAGCGCGGGCTATGCCCCTCGGTTTTAACGCAGTTTTCAAAAAGTTTTCTATTGTCCCAATAGACTTCTCTGCCTGTTTGTGGTAGGGTTCGTGTTGACAAAGGACGGGCGGTATAGGAAAATGTAGGCAGCAGATCTTAAAGCCGAACTATCCTTGGCCGCCTGAAGTCACACAGACAGTTTGACAAGAAGCATAATCAACAGAAAAAGGAGGAATCCAAACGATGACGGAGAATACCAAGAAGTGGCTGACCGTGGCCGGATGTCTTGTGGTCTGCGCAATCCTGGTTGCTGTGATCGCAAGCAGCTTCAGCAAAGACAAGGTCACTGATGACCTGCTCCCGCCCAGCAGCTCCCAGCAGGGCGATGTAGTGGTGGACCCGGACAGCAGTACCCCGCCTCCCGCAGAATCCGGGGATGACCAGAAGCCGGGAGATAATGTGACCGTTAACCCGGAAACCCCGGATGCCAGTACCAACACCGATGATGGAAACGGCGCTGATTTTACCGGCACAGAGCAGACCATTCAGCCGGACCCGGTCAAACCGGAATATACAGAGGATGAACTGAAGGACCCCACCAAGACGCCGGATGGGACTCCGGTCGAGGGTACTCCTGAGCCGCAGGATCACAACAATGTGACGCCTCCCCCTGAACAGCCCTCCACCAACACCAGTGGCGGCCTGCCTGGTTTCGATAATGTTCCCAACGCAGGCGCAAATCAAGGTGGAAGTATCGATAGTGATGGAGATATCAATACTCAGGTTGGCATAATGGGATAAAGTAATATCGCATCTTCAAAAAGCACAGCTTTGGCTGTGCTTTTTATTTTGTGGGAAAGGAGATCAAGTGAAACGACTCTTTAACCTGTTTCTGGCCGTTGTGATGATATTTTCCTTTACTTGCATACAAGTTTATGCCGCGAATGGAACTGGCGGGTCTGGTAACATTGATGGTGGCGGCGGGAGTATGGGGGATGCGACGAGTCATGGCAGTTGGAACCCCGGAAACGAAGGGGTGCGTGTAACCGTAGTGCGGGCAAGTGACCATGCCGTTGTTACTACACCATTTGATTTGACCAACAAAACACCATCTGCAGGAATATATCATTTCGGAAAGGTCAGTAAAATCCAGTACAATAATGGTACTGGGCTCTCTCCCGTACAAGGCGGGTAT
>DBFWXD010000061.1:0-2173 GCA_048215895.1 Eubacteriales bacterium | reverse complement strand
AAATTGCAGTCTGAGACACACCGGGCGACCCTTTCGTAGAATGAGGAATTGCCAACCCGGGCACAATAACGATATATGGCCCGAATTCTTCAACGCACTCGATAATGCGCTGTGCATAAGCCGGCGTTGCGCAGCCGGTATCCACCAGCGGTTGGCAGCTTTTCCGAATCGCATCCTTCCAGTCAGAAGAGCCGGGAAAAAATGCGGCCCTGTTTTGCCGGACAATCTCTTTCAGCAGCATGACATCACTCCTATTACAATAAATTTGGACAGGAAAGCCGGACAGCCAGTCCGGCTTTCCCTCCATCTCGTGCCTAAGCTACAATGAGAGGAGCAACTGGCTGACCAATCACTCCTTGGGCTTGTATGTCCGTGTGAAAGACTGTTAGCCATCCTCTCGTTGCAGCGTTCGATTTAAGCAGGTTGAACCACCGGATGTCGGAGAGTTCGTGTCACACAATAGATTGAATCGGCAGCGAGAAAAGATGGATTCCGGTTGCAGATTCTTTGTATTGGAGGAATGTGAATGAACTGCGTTGGCATCGATGTTTCCAAGGGTAAGAGCATGATTGCAGTCATGCGGCCCTTCGGAGAGGTAGTGGTTTCACCCTTTGAAGTACGTCACACCGCCAATGAACTGAGCGAGCTGGCAGGACTGCTCAAAAGCCTGGACGGCGAGACCCGTGTGGTGATGGAATCCACGGGTAATTACCATGCTCCGGTGGCCTGGCTGCTCCACGACGCGGGCCTTTATGTCTCGGTAGTCAATGCAATGCTGGTGCATGACTACGGAAACAACAGTTTAAGACGGGCCAAAACCGACAAAAAGGATGCCGTAAAGCTGGCCAACTACGGTCTTGACCACTGGCTCACATTGCCGAGATATATCCCGGAGGAGGATACCCGACTCATGCTGAAAATCTGCTACCGGCAGTACCAACAGTATTCCAAAGTTCAGACCATGCTGAAGAATAACCTGATCTCCCTGCTGGACACCACCTTCCCAGACGCAAATCGCTTGTTTACCAGTCCGCCCCGCGCCGATGGCAGCGAGAAGTGGGTGGACTTTGTCGCTACTTTTTGGCATTGCGAGTGCGTTTGTGGCCGGTCTGAGAAGGCCTTTACTACCCAATACCAGAAGTGGTGCAGAAAGCACGGCTACAATTTCAGCGAGGATAAGGCGCTGGATATTTATGCCTCTGCTTGCAGACACTTCGGTGTCATACCGAAAACGGATACGGCAAAACTTTTGGTAGAACAGGCCATTTCTCAACTCCAGACAACTTCTTCCGCGTTAGCTGCTCTCAAACAGGAGATGCAATCCCTGGCAGCTTCTCTGCCGGAGTATCCTGTAGTGATGGGGATGTTTGGTGTTGGCCCAACCCTCGGCCCTCAACTCCTGGCTGAAATTGGCGATGTACGCCGTTTTCATTCCAAAAAAGCGTTGGTTGCCTTTGCGGGTATTGACGCCCCGCCCTACCAATCCGGTCAAATAGATGTCCGTAGCCGTAGCATTTCCAAGCGAGGATCTGCCTCACTGCGCAGGACGCTCTTTCTGGTGATGAGCGTCATCCTGCAATGTGCTCCAATAGACGAGCCGGTGTACCAGTTCATGGACAAGAAACGCTCTGAAGGCAAGCCATATCGTGTCTACATGATGGCCTCTGCCAACAAGTTCCTGCGCATCTACTACGCTTCTGTGAAAGCCTACTTGGAATCCCTGGAGCACGACTGATTTTTACACTCTATACCATCTGGCTGGCCGCCGTTTTAATTTTGAGATGCTCAGCGGCTTGATTTTGTATTGCATTTTTTCGCCTCCCTAAAAATCTGAAATTTCTACTTGACTTTTATTAGCAGGTCTTTCACAATTTTTTTGAAGGTTTCAAAGCCTTCCGGGTACAGGATGAAGCCAAAGCAACCGGAATTATTGATTTGAGCCAGATTGCGCTTCTGAAGTTCTGAAGGGGTGCCGTTGGTGGCTTTCAGTTCAACTTCAAGGGTGATCCCCTTCACCACAATCTTCATATCAGGGAGGCCACTTTTCACATACCTTCCGCCGCCCCAACGCTTTTCCCAATACCCACAGGGCGGGGTTCCCATTCGGTCAACTGGTTCACCCAAGGGATAAATCCCTTCACTTTCCAGCCACTTTTTCAGGCGGGTTTCAAAG
>DBFWXD010000060.1:0-1601 GCA_048215895.1 Eubacteriales bacterium | reverse complement strand
ACGACAGCGAGATCGAAACGGTGGCACGGGAATGTATCGCGGCAACCGTGGCCTACATTCTGGAGTGGTTCAACATTCCTATTGACACCGAGGAGGCCATCCGGGAACGGGACTGGTGAACCCTATGGCAGAAAAAGAACTGGCCCTTTGTGATGAGTGCGGAAGCCTGTTTTTCAAAGGCTCCTCACAGATGATGGGGCTGTGCCAGAATGTGCCCATGTTCTCTATGGCTACCCGAATTGTGACCATCATTTTCAGGATGGCCGGTGTGTGAACTGCTATTGGGACGGCTCAAAGAGTGTGTACATCAAGAAGCAGAATCAACAGGAGGAAACTGATATGCCTACAACTGAATGGCTGAACAAATACGAAGCAATCAAGGATAAATTGACCTGTAAAGATGACTTGGAGGCCCATTTCACAGAGAAAGTGATTGAGAACATGGCGGTGGGTGTACTGGACATCGGTGCCGTCCATTTCCCCACCGGGCAGATCTTCGCCTGCGATCCGCTGGTGGAGCTGGAGGACACTCTGCCGTTTATGCAGACCATCCCCGCCGGGACTTACCCCGTAAAGATCTGTGTGGTGCCCAGCGAACAATACGGCGACCGCTATGCCTGCGTCAAGGTGGAGGTTTCTCAGGAAAAGCCTGTCCGCTATGAGCTGGGCATGGTGGGCAACGAGGATCTGGACGAGGAATTGGGCGAGGACGAGTATTTTGGCTTTGGCGTAGACGCTGGAATGGGCTGTGTTGCGGACATCCAGACCCAGGCGGCCTTCAAGACCTACTGGGCCAAGCGGCTGGAGGAGGACCCGGACATCGACCCCTACAACGACCTGTTCTGCGATCTTCTGGAAGAAAACGCCAAAGCCCACCCCAAATATCAGGGAGACTGCGGCGACTGGCTCAACTGGACGGTGCCGGACACGGACTGCAATCTGCCCATCTTTGCCTCTGGCTGGGGGGATGGTTACTATCCTGTCTACTTCGGGTATGACGCCAAGGGCAAAATCTGCGCCGTGTATGTGCGGTTCATTGACATTGAAGCCAGTTATCGAGAGCAGGATTAAAAATGTGACAGAACAAAGGAGAGCGCCATGAAAGCCACCGCCGGAGAGGTCTATACCGTCTACAACCAATATCTGAAACGCTACACCGCCTGCCAGGTGGCATATATTGCGCCGCCGGACTCGGTGAGTAAGCAGCCCTGGGCGGTGATCCTCTCTCTGGATTGGGTGGGCGCCGCCCCTCTGACTGCGGAGGAACTGCCTCATCTCCGCCCACTCTACAAGGACTTCATGTACTGGTCCCGCGACCTCCATCTGCTGCGGGTACCGTTGGAGGTCCCGCCCCAGTATAAGCTGGTGGGCACACTTCCGTCCTTCACCGACCAGCCCTGCCGCTCCTATGGAGGCTGGAGTGACGGCTATGATGTGTACCTCCAGATCCGGTGGCAGGCCATTCCGGAGGAACGGCGGCGGGCCTTCAAGGAGGCCGCGGAGAGCGACGGGGTGACGGAAATCGGCGGTATCCCGGTGAAGGTCAGCAGCCATCGGATCATGGACCAGCACGAGCCATTCGACTCGGCGCTGGAACTAAG
>DBFWXD010000006.1:0-2697 GCA_048215895.1 Eubacteriales bacterium | reverse complement strand
GAACTTCAGGACGGAGGACAAAGGGGGAAACCCTGGCCCTGCGCTGGGGCTGGGGTGGGGCCAGAGTTGGCTCCTTACCGCCCTGGTCGTGCCCATCTGCTGAACTTTCCGCGCCCTTTTCAGCCGTTCCCACTGTATTTTCCCTTTCAGCCGGTTTCAAAACCCTTTCAGCTTTGGGCCGATGGGAGTACAATGCCTTTTCAGCTTCTTCAAAGGTATCAAAACCGCCCGCTATTACATTGGAAAACCCACTCTGCACATCGTAGCCATAATGGTTATAAAACTTGCCGCTGGGGGATTGAAAGACAACAATACGCTCCTGATCGAACAGATACTCCGCTGCCTTCTCTGTGCCTTCTTGCGTGGGCATAGGCGCTGCCGGCGGTTTCGGTTCAGTTCCTTCTTTTGCGGCAGGTAGTTCCAGCGTGGGGAAGTCCCCGATTACGCGGAGCCATTTCTTTTCCAGCAGATCGTAGACAGCCGCGCCCTCATAGGCAAAGCCGTCTGCTTCCATCGTGCCGTCTAAATAGCCCCGCGCTGCCTGTTCCGCTTCCTCCGGCGTTGCGTATTCCAGCTTCTCGTCCATGCCGTTTTCCAGGTGGTGGTAGACCACCACCTGATACCGGTGCTCCGCTTCGTCCCGGTCCGCCGGGGCATGGGCGGGCGGCTTCTCCCGTGCCTGGACCTTTTGGGACAGAGGGCGGTCCGCATAAAGTTGTTTCTCCGCCTCCTCCAGTGTGGCAAAGCTCCCGGTCGTGGGCGTCACCCTGCCGGAAATGAAGCCGTACTGATTGCAGAAGGTCCCGTTCGGTTCCCGGAAAATCACAAGATGCTCGTCGCCGGACCAATATTCCGCTGCCTGCCGGTACGCGAGGTCCTGGGCGGCGATGGGGTCTTTTTTTGCTTGGGGCCGATGGGTATAAAGTGCTGCTTCGGCCTGCTCAAAGGTATCAAAGCCACTCGCCGTTGCATACACCGTGTTATCCTGATCGTCATAGCAATATTGGACATAATACTGGCCGTTGGGGTACTGCCGGATCAGGATGGTTTCGCCCTCCCCATAATACCGGGCGAGGGGGTTCACCTGGTTCAACTGGCGGGCGTACTCCTCCGCCTGCCACCGGCTGGTAAATTCCTCACTGACGCCCTCATAATCCACATAAATCTCATCTCGAATGTTGTCCCACACAGCGTAGCCGTTCTCAGTTTCGATGGGGGAAAAGCGTTCATCAGATTGTGGCGCACGGGCGGAAGCCTGTTCCGCATCGGCCATGACCCGCTGAATAAAGGGGTCGGCATTCAGTTTATCCGGGTCAATGACTTTTCCGTCCACAATGCCTCTTTCTGCAAGAGTTCTGCGGATGGCGGCGGGGTCTATCTCCGGGAAAGGGTCATCCTCTGTCTGCTGCACTTCCGTCTGCTTTTTCTGAGTCTGCTGTTTGTTGTACTCCTCCTCCGCAAAGGCCACCATCTCGTCAAAATCCAGGTTGGCGAGAAGTTCATTCAGGTCATGGAAGCCGGCGCATTGGATGGAAGCAGCCTCTGAGCCGTCCACCAGATAGGACAGGCGGAACGATACCAAGTCCACACTGATCTCTACGGTGTGGGCGCTGTCGCTGGTGGAGCTGAACGCCAGGGGGACATGAGAGAGGTCGGAGAAGTCGGCCTCCTGCTCAAAGACCTCCATACAGTAAGCGTTAATGAGCCATTTTGCCCGCCCCAACTGCGCCTGCGCCATGTCAATGACCTGGAAGCCCTGGGGCGGCGGGTCCAGTTCGGCAAGGAAGTCCTGGGGAATGGTCTGGCCCTGGCCGTCCTGGTAGAGGACGATCCGCATGGGCGCGCCAGCATGGTTTTCTTCCTTGATTGCCGCCACAAATTCCTCCGCGCCGGTGTACTCCACGCTTTCGCCCACGCTGCCGTTCGTGCCCAGGAAGTCGATCCGTCCCACGGGCAGCGGGGCGTCCGGCGATTCCCCGGCATCCGGTTCTTCGGCGTCAGCCACGGGTGCCGCGTTCTCCGCCACCTGAAGCAGTCTGTCGTTCAGCGGGTTCTCCGCCAGCAGACGGTCGAATTCCTCACGGGGCAGCTCCTTATTGAAAATAGGAAAGGTCGGGTCATAGAGCCGGACGGTCTGCTCATTATAGGCCAGCAGCTCATACTCCTGCGCCCCCAGGTACACCGTGACACCCAGGGTTAAGCGGTATTCCTTTTTTGGAGGGGGCGGCGGATTCAGCTCCTCCTCGGTGGGTTCCAGCGGTGTGGCAAGGGGACCGCTCAGATCAGCCAGCACAGCCTCACAGCGTTCCGTCAGGTGGGTCTTGTCCCGGATGATCGTCTGCATGGCGTTTCGCAGGGTAGGCAGGACAAAGAGATTATCTCCTGACAGAACATAGCACTTCTTTTCCCCTATTCTAAAGGAGTTCGCACACGTTCTGGCAAGCAGGAGTTCCTTGTATGGGTCCGTTTCACCGGTCCGTGTTTTGAAATCCACATCATCATCAATGAGGGAGCAAATCTCCGCTGCGATGTCCCAACGGGCCTTCCGCTGCTCTATCTGTGCCCGGTATTGCGGATAATGCTCTTTTTCAGCCCGGTTCAGGTAGCGTCCAGCGGCAATCAGTTCCCCAATACGCTTTTCCACCTTGGCCCAGGTCAGCAGGAATTTCCCGTCAGGGTCGCCGTAGTCGCGGGAGA
>DBFWXD010000059.1:0-10967 GCA_048215895.1 Eubacteriales bacterium | reverse complement strand
CAGTGGTCATCTCCACATCGGCAGCGTGGACCATATGGGACGTGTGGGCCTGACCGCACCCATCTCCACTTTTTTGAAGCAATACCCCGACGGAAGCGTCTCCATTGACATCGAAAAAGGTTCCACTTTGAAGCTGATGGACCACTTGATGGAAGGGAAAATCGACATGGCATTTATTGCCCATATCATCTCTCCCTTTTCCAAAGCGTCCAACATTGATGCCTACCCTCTGGACCAATACCGCCTCTATACGCTGGTCCTGGACGAGTACCATGTCATCGTCAGCCGGCAGCATCGGTTTGCTGGCCGGGATAAAATCAAATGGCAGGACCTGGAGCAGGAAAAACTGGTCTTGCTGGATAAAAGCTTCAGCCTGAACGCCATCGTACAGGACTGCTTTCAGCAGTACGGGATGACCCCCAACATCGCCTTCGAGTGCAACCAGGTAGATGCCATCCTTGGAATGGTGGAAGAAAACTTTGGCATCTCCCTTTTGTCCAAACGTATTGCCACCACCTGCTACGATGTGGTTCCCGTCAGTCTGGACGCTCCCATCGCCAGAAACACCGTCCTTGTGGTTCCCAAAGAAGTGGAGGCCCACCAACGACTGGCCAGCGATTTTATCCACCATATTCTCCATTACTACCATTTCTATTGATCCGCCAAACCGGCGGCCTTTGGCCCTCTCCCAAACGGCCCTCTTGCCGGTGCCAGATGTAAAATATACGCCCTCTGAAATCTTGCGATTTCAGAGGGCGTTGTTCCTTCTGCTCTGCCGTCCGGTCCGTCATGGCCATATCAGCAGCCTGGTTACTTCTGGGCATTTCCCCGGCGCATGGACCAGTACCCGATCAGCACCGTCCAAACATAGGCGCAGGTCTTGGGGATCATCAGCATCCCAATCATGGGAATGGTATCCGCCCACAGCACCACCGGAATGTAGAAGCCAAAGCTCAGCACAATGGTCAGCCACATCCACCGGAACTCTCTGTCCTGGTGCTCCTTGGCGCTGCGGTAAAACAGCACAATCACCACCAGGCCCAGCAGGGCAAAGGGGATGTTGCGGTAGATGCCCCAGGAGAGGGGCGCATCGGCGCTGAGCCACTGATTCTGCGGCATCATGCAAAGCAGAATCCGCAGTCCGGCCAGGCCATATACCGCAGCGGTCAGGCCCTGCCGTCCGGTAACGTGGTACCGCTTCCTCCACACATAGTAAAGCATCACATAGAAAATGGTCATGGTGACGGAAGTAATCCACTTGCCCAGGCCCAGCGCGGTGGTGTAGGATTCCAGGCCTGTGGTGCACAGGGCAACCGCCCGGGGAACCAGGTGGAACGCATCTCCCGCGCCCAGCACCACCGCCATAAAGCCGAACAAACGAAATTGCGCCTCTCCTCTGCTGCCCCGGATCATCTTGATCCCAATGGTAATGACCGTGACCAGATAGATGACGTCAAACAGCGTTTCCATAATTGCCTGCATGGTTTATACTCCTTTATCTTCCATATTATTTACGGCAGCCGCCTCAGCAAAGACCGCCGTGCCGAAGTTTCGTCCAAATAACAGCCCCGCCAGCAGCAGCGCCGCGCCCAGCCCAGTATAAAATACGGCGATAAACCGCTCCGGCGCCAGGCCGCTCAGCCGCAGGCCAATGCCCCCAGTCATCATTACCGCCATGATGGCAAAGGCCTTTGCGTCAAAAAATTTCAGGAAAAAGTGCCGCTCCTCCAAATAGGCATGGATTCTCGCCGTGTGCTTTTTCACCAGCTTTCCAAACACAAACTGCTGGAACACCGCAAAAACCAGAATAGACAGCAGGGTATTCCACACCGTAACATGGGCCGGATAGGCCATTAGGCCAATGCGCAGGATATTAAACCCCGCCGCGCTCCACACCAGGCACGCCAGCAGCAGCAGAGTATTGCGTTTTACTTTCATCCTCAAACTCCTTTCTGTGAACATGGTTCAGTTTGCGGGATATAAAATTCCCACACCTGTGTGGGAATTTTAATAGAGCGTTCTGCGGACCATCTCCAGCACCGCCGTGGGGTCATAGTCCTGCCGCAGCAGGGCGGACAGCATCAGGGAAAACAGAAGATCGGCACACTTTTCCACCGTAAACTGCTGGTTAAAGGCATCCGGCCGCACCTTCTCGTCCCGCTGCAAAACGGAGCACAGCCCCTGCACGATATGCTGCCAGGTCTGCTCCATCCGCCGTTTCCCGTCCGACTTGTCCTCCCCCATAAAGCCCAGGGAGTGGAGGCTGAATACACCGGGGTACCGCTTGCAGCCATACTCCATCCGGCCATACAGCCAGGTGATGCAGGCCTGGGTATCCTGAAAGACGGCCTCGTCCTCCGGGCGGTGGAAAATCTCACACCAGATGCTCTCCACCGTAGCCCCCACCAGTGCAGCCTTGGAGTCAAAGTAATTATAGATGGAACCAACGGACACCCCGCAGGCTGCCGCCACCGAACGAATATTGACCGCGGCCCAGCCCTCCTGCTGGATCAGTTCCCGGCTGGTTTTTAAGATTTCCTCTTTTGATGTGACCACATGATTCATCCAATCACCTCAATCTGAACATTGTTCATTATAGTGCTTCCAGTCCGTTTGTCAAGTGTTTTTGGCGCATCCCCTTTGCCGGAAGAGGGCCTTGTGTGATTTTATCACGGTATGGCCCATATGGTTTATGATACCATCCAGACACCAAACTCAGGGAGGCATTGTATGACTTCAGGAATCAAGCGGCGCAAAGCCGTGGTGGATCGGCAAGCCTGCGTGGCCTGCGGCTGCTGTGTGAAGGTCTGCCCGCTGCGGGCCATCGAAATTGTATGTGGCATTTCGGCCCAGGTCGATCCAGCGAAATGTGTGGGCTGCGGCAAATGTGCCCGGGAGTGTCCCGCCAGCGTCATTGAAATTCGGGAGGTGGAGGCATGAAAAAGCACTGGTATGACTACCTGTGGATCGCGTCTCTCCTCTATCTCCTGCTGGGCTTTGTCAATATCCTGTTCGCTTGGCTGGGGCTTTTGTGCTTCTTCATCCCGCTCATCATCTCCGTAAGCCGTGGGACCAAAGGCTACTGCAACCGCTACTGCGGCCGCGGGCAGCTGTTCGGACTGCTGGGGGGACAATTCGGCCTTTCCAGAAAGAAAGATATCCCCCGCTGGATGAAAAGCAAGGCCTTCCGCTATGGATTTTTAATCTTTTTCTTCGTCATGTTTTTTGTCATGCTGTGGAACACCTATCTGGTGTTTGCCGGAGTACAGGATCTGAAGCAGGCCATCACTCTGCTGTGGACCTTCAAGCTCCCCTGGCACTGGGCTTACCACGGCACCCTGCTCCACCCCGGCGTGGCGCAGTTTGCCTTCGGCTTTTACAGCGTCATGCTCACCTCCACCGTGCTGGGACTTGTTACCATGGTACTCTTTAAGCCCCGCAGCTGGTGCGTCTACTGCCCCATGGGCACCATGACACAGCTGATCTGCAAGGCCAAACACGGAGCAGAGCGATAACACCCCGTTTAAACAAATTAGAAACCACAGAAGTTTGTGTGACCAGATCACGGAAAAATTGTTCCAATTACTTTATCCTACAACCAAATCACAAATAAATGCTCACTGGAGGGAACCGATATGAAAGAACGCTTCAAACGCTGGCTGCGTCCGGCTCTGTTTACCCTAGGCGGCGCCCTGGTTGGCCTGGGCTATTACACCTTTGTGGGCTGTTCCACCGGGTCCTGTGCCATCACCTCCAGCCCTATCACCTCCATGCTGTACATGGGTCTCATCGGCTGGCTGCTCTCCGGCGCGCTGGAATCGGGCTGCGGCGGCAGCTGTAAGCGATAAAAACCGTCCAAACCACCCCGGCCCGCAGGCACTTCGCCTGCGGCCGGGTTTTCTCTTTGTGGGAGCAAGCTCCCCTTCCCACATTGCCAGAGCGCACCGTTCATGGTATGATGGTAACATGGAAGCAAGGAGGTGTTCCCATGTCCCTGCACATGGTACGAACGGACATTACCACCATGAAGGTGGACGCCATTGTCAACGCCGCCAACGAGAGCCTGCTGGGCGGCGGAGGCGTGGACGGCGCCATCCACCGGGCCGCCGGGCCGGAACTGCTGGCTGAGTGCCGCACTCTGAATGGCTGCAAAACCGGGCAGGCCAAGATCACAAAAGGCTACCGCCTTCCGGCAAAGTTTGTGATCCACACCGTGGGCCCCATCTGGCGGGGCGGAACCCACAACGAACGGGAGCTGCTGATCTCTGCCTACCGCTCCTCCCTGGAGCTGGCCGCGGCCAACCAATGTCAGACGGTGGCCTTTCCCCTCATTTCCGCCGGAGCGTACGGCTATCCCAAGGAAGAGGCCCTGAAGATTGCGGTGGACACCATTGAGGATTTTCTGCGCGCCCACCCTATGACGGTCTATCTGGTCCTGTTCGACCAGGCCGCCTACCAGCTGAGCAAAACGCTCTTTGCCCACCTTGCCTTCGATTGAGACGCCTAACCGCTTCCCTGCCATACAAATTCAAAATCAACCAGGTTCGGCTTTCTGTTGGCCCGAGCCTGTTGGGAGGTCCCTTCTATGCCCCGTACCGACGTCACACAGATGCTCTTTTCCAAGCTCTACCCCCTGCTGGTCACCAAGGCGGAGAAAAAAGGCCGCACCCGCCAGGAGGTGGACCAGGTAACCTCCTGGCTCACCGGCTATACCGCCGAAGACCTGGCCCGGCTGGAGCAGTCCGACACCACCTACGGCGACTTTTTCCGCCACGCCCCCGCCCTGAATCCAAACCGTACGCTCATCACCGGCAAAGTGTGCGGCATCCGGGTGGAGGAGATCGAAGATCCCCTCATGCGTGAGATCCGCTATCTGGACAAGCTGGTGGACGAGCTGGCCAAGGGCAAGGCCATGGAGGCCATTTTAAGAGCTTAACCGTTTATCCACATTACGAAAATCCCCCGCTCCGTGCGAAAGCCCGCACTGGACCGGGGGATTTTGTATTTTTGATTGACCGCCGCGGCAAACGCCTCACATCTGCCCTTTCCACACCCGGGCCAGAATATCCTTGAGCACCAGCAGCGCATCGGTGTGGTTATAGCCGTAGTCCACCCGCAGCTGGGTGAGCATCTCCCGCAGCGCCGGGGCATAGTCCTGAATGCGCACCGTTTTATGGTAGGTGGCCAGCACCGGGTACTTCTTGCTCCACACCTTGTTCCAGTCGATCCGGGCCTGGGCCTCGTCACTGACGCTCTCGATCATCTGCTGGGCCTGCTGCTCATCAAAGTCATACTCGATGAGCTCATCCAGCGTCATGTGGTAGAGCATGGCCAGCCCCTTGGACTGACGGATGTCGGGCAGAGTCTCATTGGTTTCCCATTTGGAGATGGTCTGGCGGCTGACTCCCAGCTTTTCGGCCACATCCTCCTGGGTCAGGCCGCTCTTTTTCCGGGCATGGTACAAACTGCTTCCCAAGCTCATGACAGTTTCCTCCTGTATCGATCATTTCTGCTCTCAGTATACCGCCTTAATAGCTGGAAATCCACCAAGGAAAGCTGGCATTTTTGCCCGGTATCCTGACATGTTCCCGCAGGTGTGCTATACTGGGAAAACAAGTCACATGTCACGCTGAGGAGGCAGAACTATGACCTATTCCGAAGAAGAACTGCTGGAGGCCAAACGCCAGATCGATTCCACTCTGCATAAGCTGCATGAGACCGTCAAGACTCTGGAGGGGAAGGAGAATCCCACCCGCTACCGCTCCCAGATCACCCTGGCCAAGCGGCGCATCCAGGCCTTTACCCTAGCGGTCAGTCTTATCCAGCGGGAGCTGGAGCAAATATCGCAACCATAACATCTCCGTCCGTCATCCTCCTGCGCCGGATATGGTTTCCACCACTCGCTCCAGCCCCGTTCCAAGTCCCGCAAAGCCCACGCACCGGCTGGGGCGGGTGTTGACGGCGTGGTCCAGCAGAGGCTGGGTCTGACTGGACGTATCCAGGCACAGGTCCAGCGCAAGCACATCCTCCCAGGCCCGGTTGAGAAAGGCCACCTCCCGGCGGCCATGGGTGCGGGTGATCTCGGCACATCCCGCCTGCCGCAGATATTCCTCCACCTGCTCCTTGGAAAACCCAGCAGCGGCAAGGCTCTCCATAAGGCCCTGGTGGAAGAGTCCCAGCAGGTCGTCCCACTGGATGGGTGTCACATCATAGCGCACAAAGGTATAGCGGCTGTGGCAGTGGACCGCCAGCAGACACTTGCGTCCCCGCAGATCGATCACATGCAGGTCCCAGCAAAACCGCCGGTCCGGCTCCGTGCCGTAGGGCGGCGGCTTGAGCTTCCGAAACCGCTGGAGGGGAAAGGTCAGGCCCAGCTCCATCACGGCACCTCGTGGGGAATGGTGACCTTCTCCACCTGAATGGTCCCGCCGGACACCTCCGCTATCATCATGGTAATCTCCTGGTGAAACCGCCGGGGTCCACAGGAGCCGGGATTGAGCCAGAGCACTCCGTCCTTTTCCTCCTGGACATACTTGTGGGAATGGCCGAACACCACCACATCCACGCCGGTCAGGTCCGCCGGGACCTCCTTCTTGTTGTGGACCATATAAAAGGTCACACCGTCCAGGGTGACGCTCAAGTGATGGGGGATGGCCTCCGCCCACTGCTTGTCGTTGTTTCCCCGGACCACATAGAGCAGCGCGTATTGCTCCAGCTGGTCCACAATGTCCTGACGGTTGATGTCGCCGCCGTGGAGAATAGCGTCGGCTGTCTTCAGCCGCTCCACCACCTGGGGCCGCAGAAGGCCGTGGGTGTCGGAGAGAATGGCAAGTTTCATATGCACTCCTCCCCTACTCTTCCACGCGCGGCTCAGTTTCAGGTCCCCGCTGCGCAACGTTCTTACGATTTATTTGGGGCATTTGCGCTTGCAGACCCCGGTAAAATTCCCGGGCTTTTTCCAGGTCCCGCCCGTTGGGGCGTCCCTTGGCAATGCCGCCCACCAGCTTGAAGGGGCCGAAGGTGTCATACCCCTTGCAGGAGAACTCCCCCAGAATCGGGCAGCCTTTCTCCCCGGCAATCTCCGCCACGGCTTTGGCCCCGCTGCCCTTGGCTCCGCCGTAGGTATAGACGAAAAATACCGGTTTGCCCTGGGGCAGGTACTGCCGTGCAAAGGCCACCACGGCCTTTTGAAATTCAAAGGCGTAGATTCCGGAGGCAAATCCGATGCAGTCATATTCCTCCAGATGGACGCTCTGGCGCAGGGTCACGTCGATCAGGTCCACGTCCCCTTCCTCTGCCATGGCCTTCAGCACCTTCAGGGTGTTCCCATGGTGACGGGAGTAGTAACAGATGGCCGTTTTCATTTCTGGTCTTCTCCTTCCAGCGTCCAGCCAAAGTCATTGTGATAGATCATCTGACGGGTCATGCCGCCGTCAATGCAGATGTTCTCCCCGGTAATAAAGCCCGCCTTGTCGGAGCAGAGGTAGAGCACCATATGGGCGATATCCGTAGGATTCCCCACCCGCCCCGCGGGCTGCTGGACGGCATCCGGCCCCTCGTAGACGGTGTAGTCGGTGTCAATCCAGCCGGGGGAAATGGAGTTGACCCGCACCTTTCCCCTCAAACTCACCGCCAGGGCATGGGTCAGGGCGGAGATGCCTCCTTTGGCCGCCGTGTAGCTCTCCGTCTGGGGCTGGCTCATCCGGTCCCGGGAGGAGGAGATATTCACAATGGCCGCACCGGGGGCAAAATGGGGGGCAAACAGCTTGGTGAGGTAAAAGGGGGCGGTGACGCCCACCCGCAGGGCATAGTTAAACTCCTCATAGGAGCACGTCTCGATTCCTTTCATCAGCGGCAGCGCGTTATTGACCAAAATATCCACATGGCCGTGGTCGGCAAGGACCTTCTGGGCAAAGCGCTCCAGCACCGCCTGATCTGCCAGGTCCCCCACAAAGTAATCGTTGGGAAGCAGGTCGATGATGCACACCTTGGCCCCCTCGGCCCGAAGCTGCTCCACGATGGCCTTGCCAATGCCTCGGGCGCCGCCGGTGACCACCGCAACTTTATTTTGAAACATGGTTCTTCCTCCTCAGTCCGCATCCTCGTCCAGAGCCTCCACCAGAAAGCTCACCGGACGAAAGCCGTCGTTGCAGGAGAGCATGGCGGATTTAGGATTTTTCATCCAGCCGTCATAAAAATTCTCTCCCCCGTGGCTCAGGGCCAGCACAAAGGGCGAGAGGGTATCCCAGGCACTTTGACAAAAGCCCTGGGGCTTCTCCCAGCCATTGGCCACAAACGTCTGGCCCTCCACCATATCGCAGGCGTGGGAAATGGGGTTTTCATATTCGGCCATCAGATCCTCATAGCGGGCCACGCGCATGACGGTAATCTTGCACTTTTTCATATGATGATCCCCTCGCAGTGGTCGATTTCATGCTGGATAATCTGGGCAGTCCAGCCGTGGAAGGTCTTGATGCGCTGCTGAAAGTCCTCATTCTGCCAGCGCACCTTGATGTTCTTCCACCGCTTGGCCGGGCGGGTTCCGCTGAGGGACAGGCAGCCCTCCTCGGCGTTATAGGGCTCGGCCTTTTTGATGATCTCCGGGTTAAACATGACCATGCAGCTGCCCTCGTTGTCAAAGGCGATGATGCGCTTATTGATCCCGATCATATTGGCCGCCATTCCCACGCAGCCGTTCTTGTGGTGCTCCAGCGTCTCCAGCAGGTCGCGGGCGATGGCACGGTCCTCCGGCGTGGCAGGCTCCGCCCGCTGGGCCAGGAAGGCTTCGTCCTTACAGATGTCTCGAATCATGGTTGGTTCTCCTTCTCTTCTTGTATGACTGCGGCCAGGGTCTGGGCCGCAAGGCGGGAGCCCAGCTCACTGGGGTGAACTCCGTCGTCGGCATAGAGTGTTTGAACATGGGAATGTTCGTAAAATTTCCGGCCCACATCGGCAAGCAGGGCCCCGTTTTCCTCCGCGGCTTTCCGGTAAGCTTGGGACATTTCGTGGGCCATCTCATCATAGTCCCAGCCTTTGGCTGCCAGTTTCGCTCCGCCCTGCTGGTAGGCCCAGGTGGCATACAGCACAGGACATGCGCCATTTTCCCGGATTTGCCGGCAAAGCTGCGCCACACTGGAAAAAAAGCGTTCCGGGGCGGTAACCGGCCCATGGCTCATCTCCTGAAGCACCACATAATCCCAGTGCTCCTGGGAAAGCGCCGCCTGGGTCCGGGCCCCCAGCTTGGTTTTGGGGTTGAGCTGTTCCGACAGCCGCGCACCGCCCCGGGTATGTGCAATCACTTCCCCGCCGGTCAGCTCGGCCAGCAGCTGGGGCATATGGTTGGCAGAGGTCAGGCTGTTGCCCAGCATTAAGATCCGCAACGAAAACACTTCCTTTCCACGCCGTTTCCGGCTTTAACCGGCCTCATTCCATACCGTCCAGCGCGCCTGCAGTCCGCTGACAAAACGGCACAGGTGGAACCCGTCGCACACCCCATGGTGTACCTGCACCGCCAGGGGCAGAAGTGTCCTGCCGTTTTCTTCATAGTACCGGCCCATGGTAAAAATGGGCAGCAAATAGTCATAGCCCTTTTGCAGGTTCAGATTGAACCCCTCAAAGCTGGCCCAGGGCAGCATGGACACCGGGAAGGTGTTTTCCGGCGTGCCTGGCTTGGCCTCCATCCCCAAGTTGTCGCCATACTCCGCCATGTCCCGCTGATACGCCTGGCAAAAGGCCTCGTAATCCGGCGTATATTCCGTCCAGAGGTTGGAAAATGTCTCACTCTCTTTGTGGAAAATGGTGTAGCAGGGATGCATCTGGTCATAAACGCCCAACTGCCCCCTGCTATTCAGGGCTGTACGAAATTGCTCCCAGCGGTTTACCTCCCCGGATATCTGATACAGCATGGTAGGGTACAGCTTCCGGCCCTGCTGCCGGAGTTTGGTAATATCCAGCTTGAACACCGCACTGTATGTGCAGGGGACCTGGGAAAAATAGTGGTCAAAGTATTCTCTCCGGGCCCAGTGTTCCCGGTCGATGGGAGTAAATGTCACGGTATCTCTTCCTCCTTCGCCAATAGGCCCGCTGCAAGAGCGGTGTCCTTTGCGCATCGTCACGCTGCCATTATACGGTCTTCCCGTTGGAAAGGCAATTTTCATTTCGCCGCAGCACGCGCACCATCCAAGCGGCAGCCCACGCTCCGTCGGTCAAGGGCGTAAGGGTCACCTGGGACGCCGCCGCAGGATCATCCCTTTCCGGGCTTCTTGCGGAGCTTCAGACTGAACCCACGACGGTCTGCCGCCTCCTGAAGCAGCGCCACAGCGGCAAGGGACCGCTCCTTTGCCGTCTGCTCTCCCAACTCCGGCCGGCCGCTCAGGGCCGCCATCACGGCGCGCAAATCCTCCAGGGGCAGAAGATACACCGCCGTGCTGAACAGCGTTTTGCGTCGGCCATCGTTGTAGTGGGCCAGAAGCTCCTGGAAGATCCCCCGCTTTTCTTCCAGCTGGGCCAGGTATGCCTCAAGTCCCAGTTCCCGGGCCAGAGCAATGTCCTGCTGCCGGTTCCGGTGCGGGACAAAGGAGTCCCCATCGTCAAAGCCCTCATAGCGGGGGCAGGGATACTCCGGACACTGCCAGCAAAATGAAATGCCGCCGTGCTCCAGAGAACAGCGAGCTATGCCGCAGCTCTGATTGCCCGCTCCCCCGCCGCAGCCGGGACAGTAGCCGCCCAGGTGCATGGAGCACAGAGCGCAGTTAAGGCCGCACAGGGAAAAACG
Source organism: Eubacteriales bacterium (assembly GCA_048215895.1). GTDB lineage: Bacteria > Bacillota > Clostridia > Oscillospirales > Oscillospiraceae > Lawsonibacter. The sequence goes on along the minus strand of DBFWXD010000059.1, from coordinate 193 downwards.
GGGTTCCGTACGGGTAAATCCTTTCATAATGCCCTCCTAATCCGGTACTGGATGACGGTTTGCAGCCGCTTTCTCTTTCTAAGCTGCGTCCCTCTCCGTTTTTTTCTGTATTATAACACAGGAACCAGACCGCTGTCTGTCCTGTTTTTGCGCAGAACCCTTTTGCCGGTGGGAAGCTGTGAATGCCATGAGG
>DBFWXD010000058.1:0-5413 GCA_048215895.1 Eubacteriales bacterium | reverse complement strand
CTACAGACAGCAGCGAGGAGATCGGGGTGCGGCCCATCGTAGATGGGGCCCAGGCGGACCGTGTCTTGGCCGCCATTCCCAATATCCAGGTCGAAATGACTGCCAACTGGAATCACCGGTACCGGGAAAATATGGAGCGCATGAAGAGCGGTGACCTCTTTGAGGTGGCCTGGGTGATCAAGGGGCTGACGGCTCGGGATCATGCCAGGGGACTGTCTACCGGGGAACGGAAGATGCTCCACTCAGCAAAGCAAATCCTCATTTCTGAGATCGTCCTGGCGAAAAGTGTCAGCTATGAGTCAGCGGAAGAGGCGCTGAATACTGCGTTGGCATAATTGTCCCACAGCCCAATATGATAAGAACGAGGGGCCCTTCGGCCCCTTCTTTTATGGACAGGAGGTTTTTCCATGGCCGGACTGTTTTCAAAACGGAAGAAAAAGACCGCCCCGCCCCTGTGTTCGGCGGTGGTGGTGGCCGCCGGTTCCGCCCGCCGGATGGAGGGAATTGATAAAATACTGACCCCTCTGGGGGAACTGCCCGTACTGGTACATACCCTCTACGCCTTTCAGGATTGCCCTGTAATAGGCGAGGTGATCGTGGTCACCCGGGAGGACCTGCTGGTTGAGGTCAGCCAAATCTGTAAAGATTTTGCACTGGACAAGGTACGCAAGGTTTTAGTGGGAGGCGCGGAGCGCATCCACTCAGTTCAGGCGGGCCTGCGGGAAGTGGACCCGGAGGCAGAGCTGATCGCCATTCATGACGGAGCCCGTCCTTTGGTCACCTCGGAGGTTATCGAAGAAGCGGTGGCTGCCGCTGCCCGGTCCGGAGCGGCTGCCCCGGCCATTCCGGTCATCGACACCGTCAAGCGCTGGGAGGATGGCCTGGCGGTAGAGACTGTGGACCGATCCACCCTGCGGGCCGTACAGACCCCTCAGGTGTTTGAGGCGGGTCTGATCCGGGCCGCCACACAAAAGGCGCTGGAGGACGGCGAGCTGCTCACCGACGACTGCGGAGCGGTGGAGCGCCTTGGAAAAAAGGTGACGCTGACCCAGGGCAGCCGGGAAAACATCAAAATTACCACGCCTCTCGACCTTGTGCTGGGAGAGGCCATTTTGACAGCCAGAGCGGAGGGAACGCTATGACAGATATGAGAGTAGGACACGGCTATGACGTCCATCGGCTTACCCCGGATCGCAAACTGATTCTGGGCGGACAGGAGATCCCCTTTGAGTTGGGGCTTCTGGGCCATTCCGACGCGGATGTGCTGACCCATGCCGTAATGGACGCTCTGCTGGGGGCGGCGGGCCTGGGAGACATCGGCCGCCACTTTCCCGATACAGACCCCGCCTATGCCGGGGCAGACAGCATAAAGCTTCTGGAGCATGTTACCGGGTTGCTGAACGAGCAGGGCTGGCAGGTTGGCAATGTGGATGCCACCATTTTGGCCCAGCGTCCCAAGCTGGCCCCTTATATCCCTGCGATGGGCCGCTGTCTGGCTGCGGCCATGGGGGTTGCGGCAGACCGCGTGAATGTGAAAGCCACCACAGAGGAGAAGCTGGGATTTACCGGGGCGGGGGAGGGCATGGCCGCCCACGCTGTGGCGCTGATTGTCAAATAAAAGAGAACGCCGGGGAACTGGAATTATTTCCAGTTCCCCGGCGTTTTTGCAGCTCAGTGCTGAGTAAACCAGGCTTTCATGGTGTCCAGGACCTGTACCCGCTCCTCTTCCGTGATGATGTAAGGCACCATCGCGTAGAGGTAGCGGAGAAACGGGCGGCTGAACACACCCCGCTGGTAGGCAAACTGCTGATAGCCCTGAAGGTTGGCGGGATCATGGACCTCCACACAGACACAGCCGCCTAATATGCGGATCTCTTTGATTCTGGGGTCGGAAAATCCTTCCATTTCACGGCGGGTGATGGCCTCAATCCGCCGGATTTTGGACAGGTAGTCCTGCTCTTCAAACAGCTCAATGGATTTTAGTGCCACGCTGCACGCCAGGGCGTTGCCCATAAAGGTGGGGCCGTGCATAAGGGCGTGCTCCGGGCAGTCGTCATAGAAGCCCGCAAAGACCCTCCGGTTGGCAACAGTGGCGGCGTGGCCGATGTACCCGCCGGTGAGAGCCTTGCCCAGCACCAGAATGTCAGGGAGTACCAGGTCGGCCACAAAGCGGTTTCCTGTGCGGCCAAAGCCCGTGGCGACCTCGTCAAAGATGAGCAGAACACCATACTGATCGCACAGTTCTCTGGCCCGCTTCAGGAACGACAGATCATACATCCGCATGCCGCCCGCCCCCTGGAGAAGAGGCTCAACCAGCACACAGTTGAGCTTATGATGGTATTGAGCAAAGGCCGCCTCCAGGGCAGGAATCTCCGTGGGGATATGTACCACATGGGGACTGGGGCCATAGGCCTTCTGTACAAAGTGGTAGTCCTCATCGTCTCCCACCTCCATGGTTTTGAAGGTGTCACCGTGGTAGGCGTGCTCCAGCGCCAACACCATGGTACGTTGGCGCTCGCCCTGGTTCCAGTAATATTGCAGGGCCATCTTCAGGGCCACTTCCACCGCCACACTTCCGGAATCGGAGAAAAAAGAATAGTCCAGATCTCCCGGTAGAAAGGCCTGAAGCTTGTCCGACAGCCGTTGGGCCGGTTCATGGGTCAAGCCGCCCAGCATCACATGGGAAAACCGTTCGGCCTGGGCGGTAATGGCCCGGTTCAGCTCCGGGTGCTTATAGCCATGGATGACGCTCCACCAGGAGGACACGGAGTCAATGAGACGCTGGTCCGGTGTGTAGAGGTAGACGCCTTTGGCGTCTACAATTTTATATGGGGTACGCATGGTTTTCATCTGTTCATAGGGATACCAGATCATAGAACTCAGCCCTCTTTTATATGGTCAAATAGTGTGGTCAGGTCTTTGGGGGACATGGGGAGCTCTGTGGCCCCCTCCGGGATGCGGGCGACGACCTTGACGCCAGTGAGGTATTCGCACATGCGCACGTTGTCCTCGTGCATAAGGTCCCCCGGAATATAGCGGTTGAAGAGAATCCCCTTGATTGGGATTCCGTGCTCCTTCAGGTAAAAGGCCGTGAGAGCCACATGGTTAATGGTGCCAAGGCCCGCGTCGGCTACAATCAGACAGCTCAGAGAACAGGCCTTGATCACATCCGGGAGCCATAGCTTCTCGGTTTCATCAAACCGGATGGGGCAGAGAATGCCGCCGGAGCCCTCCATCACCACATAATCATAGCTCCGGCTTACGGCCTGAAAGCCCTCCAGCACCCGTTCCAATGCTACGCTGCGGCCCTCCAGGCGGGCGGCCAGGTGAGGGGAGAGGGCGGCCTCATAGACATAGGGACACATGGTCTCAACCGGTTGTGGGATGCCGGAGACCGTCTTCACGTGAATGGCATCTCCGGGAAGCAGCGAGCCGTCACTGCTGCGGACGTTGCCGCTCATAGCCGCTTTATAGTAGGCAGCGGACAGGCCGGCGGACTGGAGCTTCTTTAGGATCAGTCCAGTGACATAGGTCTTGCCCACATCGGTGCCTGTGCCGGTAATAAACAGCCCCTTACTCATCTTCCAGTTTCACCTCATATCCCAGCTTATCCAGCAGGGCCAAGTCCGTTTCTACGGTAATCCCTGCCGTCGTGAGCATATCGCCCGAAATGGCGGCGTTTGCCCCGGAGCGAAAGCAGCCCTCACCCTTGTCCGGGAGCAGCCCGCGCCCGCCGGCAAGGCGGATGGAGGCGTCTGGGAGAAGAAAGCGGTACACCGCCGCGATCCGGCGCATATCATCCGAGCTGAGGCGTTTGTTCCCTTCCATGGGGGTGCCGGGGATGGGATTGAGCAGGTTGAGCGGGACGCTCTTGATTCCCAGCTCCCGGAGTGTGAGAGCCATGTCGATCCGATCTTCTTCAGTTTCCCCCAGGCCCATGATTCCGCCGCTGCACACGGTAAGGCCGGCAGCCTGGGCGGCCCGAATGGCGGCAACCTTGTCGTCAAAGGTGTGTGTGGTGCAGATGTTGGGGAAGTTTCGCCGGGAAGTCTCCAGATTGTTATGAATCCGGGATATTCCGGCCTCTTTTAACATCGCATATTGCGCCTCATTCAGAAGGCCAAAAGAGCCGCACAGGGAGATAGAGCAGACCTGGCGGATGCGCCGGATTACCCGGCATAGCACCTCCACCTCCTCCTGGGACAGCCGTTTCCCGGAGGTGACAATGGAAAAGCGCAGCACCCCCTGGGCCTGGTTTTTCAAAGCTTCCTGGACGATCGTTTCCTGGGAGAGCAGGGGATAGACCTCCGCTCCGGTGTGGTTGTGGGCCGACTGGGCGCAAAAGCGGCAGTCCTCGGGGCAGAGGCCGCTTTTGGCGTTGATGATGGTACACAGGTCAAAGGTGTTACCCCGGAACTGCTGGCGCAGCCGGTCAGCGGCGGCGCACAGCTCGTCCAGCGGCTGGTGGGAAAGCCAAAGGGCCTCTTCCCGGGTGATGGCCGCCCCCTGGAGAACCTTCTGTTCCAGCGTGTGCAAGTCCATGTTAAATCCTTCCTTTCCGAATCAAGGGAATTAGCCGCTTTCCCAGCATAGCGCCCACGATACAAAGCAAAATGTCGCCGGGTACAGCCAAGAGAAAGCAATATAAAAACAGCGGCCACAGGCCAATGGGCGAGCCCAGGTAGAAGCGGCTCATAAGGGCGTAATAGAGCATTCCAAAGAGATAAACGATTCCTAGCCCAACGAAATTGGCCGCCAGCAGCCTGGGAAAGCCAGGCTGCTCCGTCCGGTTTGCAATGGTTCCGGTCACATAAGCTCCGACAGCAAAACCGATGATGTATCCGAAGCTGGGCTGAAGAACATAACCCAGCCCGCCGCCTTGCGCAAAGATGGGAAGACCGGCAAGTCCCAATACGATATATGCGCAGACCGCAAGTCCGCCCAGCTGTCCGCCCAGCAGCAGACCTGCCAGGGTAGTAAACAGAAATTGCAGTGTGAATGGCACCAACGGGATCGGTACCTTGAGGAACGCTCCTGCGGCAATCAGTGCTACGAACAGGGCGCACAGGGCCATTTGCTTTGTCTGACTTCCTTGCAAAAGGAATACCTCCTAACCCGAAGCGGCTCAGGCCGCCGTTTGAAAGGGATCATATCATATGCCTCAAATAGTTGTCAACTAAAATATTTACAAGGTTTACAATTAGTGAAATGGAAAAAATCCCCTTTGTCTATGCGTGGCAAAGGGGACTTTTTACAGTCTAGATTAAAGCAGTGCGTAAAAAGATTTTGGAACACGGCGATGCTGTTCCCGACAAAAAGCGGCTGTCGCGTTGTGAAATTACTCAAATTTTAGGATGATATTTTATTAAAAAAAGCAAAAATAAAAAGCAAAATATGAAGCGAATTCATGATA
>DBFWXD010000057.1:0-2400 GCA_048215895.1 Eubacteriales bacterium | reverse complement strand
CACGCAGTCGCTCCACCGCGTCCAGCTCCTCACAGTGGGAATCCAGGTGATTGAGCCGGGTGGTCACATCATTCATGACCCTGTCGAAGAAGGTCCGGGCCTCCTCGGGCGTTTTCTTATGGGTGGAGACGGTGACATATCGCTCCTGCACCATGCTGTTGGAGGAGTCGGTGACCTTGTCCAGCAGCATGGCGTTGTACTCCGAACGGCCTCCGCCCAGATGATCCCCCTGGGGCGGGATCAGGATCTCCCGCTCAAAGTTGCGGCGGTTGAGCCGCTTGTTGTTGATGGTGATTTTGGTGGTAGAGCCGGTGTCCAGGGCATTGAGTAGTTCCGAGTAGCCCAGGAACATGGACGTCTTGTCCTCTTTGGAAGCGATGGCGTAATTGATGTCGGAAAAGCGGATGGTTTTCGAGAATTTCCCGCCGAACTGGAAAAGCCCATCCGGCCAGATCCGGCGGATGGGGATGGTGTCCTGAACGGACTTTGGCACCGTAAGGTGCTCCTTGTCCTGCTTCAATGTGTTTTGAAGGGTCTTAATCAAGTCGAATGGCCTCCTTTATCGATGAATGTTCCATGAGTTGGACATAGAGATCGTTTGAACGGAACAAGAGACGTTTGGGCATGAAAAATTCCGAGCGGATATACGCCATGAGAAAGCGTTCCAGCGTCATGCCGTTATAGGTGAAAAAACCACCCAGGGCGAATGGAAACGCGGCCAGGATACACACCCATCCGATCTCGCCTGTTCCAAGCACCGGGTGCAGGCAAAAGTACACGGCCAGCGCCACCAGAACGGCCAGCAGGGCAAACAAAAATTGCCGCAGGGACAGGCCGAAAAATAGACTTTCCTGGTAATTCCGCACCTCTTTATTGATGCGTACCTCCAAGGTATCACCTCCTGCATTTCTGTTTGGTTTTCATGGACAGACCGTTGCAAAGCCTGTCCGGCTATGGTACCATTTGCTCAACTTAGGAAGGGAGTTGAGCGTATGGCATATCTGATGCTCGGGAGCGTAATGATCTTGCTCTCCATTGTGTTCCGCCTGGCAGCGGTGTTTCGCCTGACCATCCCACTGGTTTATGCGCTGATTGTTCCCACCGTTTTTCATGAATGGTACTATGCCAATCAAACGCTGGCCAACGTCATCTGGTATGCGCTGCTGGCGGTTGTAGTTCTGTCCTGGGTGGTCTCCCTGGTTCGGAAGGTTCAGGACATCCTGCTCCGGAGGAGAGAGGACAAGATGCTGGAACTCACCGTGCTCAACCGGATGCGGGAGGCCCAAATGTACGGGAAACCAGAAGCGGATGGCGGATATAAGATCCAGGTGGACGACCTGTTTGACGATGATTAACCAAGCCCCATCAATTCCCGGATGATCCGGTCACTCATCTTGATGGAACCAACCAGCACCAGCATATTGAAGATCAATTCTCCAATGTAGTTCCAGACCAGCGTGGCCGGTGCTGTGGAAGCATCCCCCACAGCGGGTGGGGCGGAGGCAAACTGCGAAAAAATGACGCAGGCCAACACAATGATACAGCCCTCCAGGCAGATGGCGGCATAGCTTTTGAGGAAAGCGACGCCAATGCTGCTGGAGGGCTGTCCCGCGAAACTGGCCAGGGGGATAGGCGCGATGGCGGTGGCCATGTAGAGCTTGAAAAAGCGGGAGTAAACGGTCAGGATCATAACGAGGGACAGGACCCAGATAAACAGGGAGCCCAGCAGAGTCACCGCCCAAAGGGGGATGGACTCCAACAGCCCCACGCTTTCAATGGCGGTAATGAGTTCTTCTGGCAGTGTGGTGGGTGACATAGCAGTCATGCCGGATGCATCCATGATGGTGGAGATTGCCCCCTGGGCCACTCGGAACAGGGCGTTCATCAGTTCCATACCATAGGTCACTGCCGCCTGTGCCAGCACAAAGCGGATAAAGCACTTGAAGGCCACCTCCGGGCGCTTAATCTCGGTAAAGCTGCCGCAGGTCTTGACTACGCCCATCACAAAAAACAGCACCAACAGAGCATAGCCAATGGCTTGCAGCGCCCCGTTGATGCTGACGATCACGTTCCAGATCCCGCCGCCTTTGAAGTCCTCTGGGGTTGTGCTGATCAGGGTCCAGATCTCTGCGAGTTTGTCGTTCCAGGTCTGCAGTGCGGAATTCAGATTGTCTACGATCCAGTTTCCACTGCCCATGTTGCATCACCTCCTTCAATAAAAGACTTGTGATTGAAAAATTGTGCTACAAATGCTATACTGCACTTGGCCCCAGGAGGCACGGTAGAGAGAGCCATCGGATAGCAGGGCGACCATATATGGGGCAACTGTCACTGACTATCGCGGAGGTGTTGCCGATGGTTTCGGATTTCTTAACAGTTGCGTCTTTTACAGTTCTCATG
>DBFWXD010000056.1:0-2759 GCA_048215895.1 Eubacteriales bacterium | reverse complement strand
ACCTTTGACCAAAAGGTGTTCTATGAGGCGTTTGGGATCTTTGACAACCAGAGCATTGAGAAAAGCCTGATGAGCGAGAATCCCCTTGTCCGCATCTTTGCCCTTCTGGACCGCAGGCTGGGCAAGCGCCGCCTGCTGGCTTTGGAGGACTCCATGGAGCAGGAACTGGACTGGGTGCGGGCCTTCTATGTGATCCGGATGCAGGCAGAAGGGCTGATGGACAGAGAATAACGAGGGTTAGGAGAATTGTGCAGCATGAATTTTTCGGATATTGTCCAAGGTGAAGACGGTTTTTTGGTAGAACTGCGTTGTAATAACACATTTCAGGTGCAGTTGTTTGGAAAAATAAAAGCCTATCTTCTTGAAAATCAACCAGCATGGAAGGCAGCAGGAGCGATCCCTATTCCCGATGCAGTTGCTATGTTCAATCTGATTGACCAGCTGGCTGGTGGAAATCGGTATTGGAGCGAGGAAACAGGACGCCAGGCAGAAGATGCGCTTTTTGAATTACAGGAAATAATCGATTCGTTAGAGGAAGCATAATATCGGTGAGGAGGAACCACCATGTCACAGATCGCATCCTTTTATCTGCTCAAAAATAACCAGCGGAAGGAGTTGTCCGACGGCAACTGCTCCGGCGCGGTCTATATGGCCATCTGGGACTGGTGTGAGAGCGAACTGGATCTGGATGTCCGTTTTCCTGCTCCCCAGACGGAGGATACCCTGGACTGCGCTCTGCTGGAGGGAGAGCTGGCGTCTAATGTGCTGGCAGCTCTGCGGGAGCAGGACCTCCCGGAACTGGCCGCTGAAATTGCCCCAGACTGGGATCTGCCCACCGAGGCGGTGCAAAGCGGACTTGAAACGCTGCGCTCCCATCTGGAACTGGTGCAGGGTAACACTGCCCTGCTGTATGAAATGACTTGACGGGGCCATGCCCCATAGAATATTGCGAGGAAATTATGATCGAAATCAAAGGAAAATACAATGAGGCCAAGATCTTCACCGATGTGGTGGACAGCGCCTCCATCGCACAGGTTCAGGAGCTGTGCAATCAGGAATTTACGGCGGGTAGCCGCATCCGGCTCATGCCCGACATCCACGCCGGGGCGGGCTGTACCATCGGTACCACTATGACCATCACCGACAAGGTGGTGCCCAATCTGGTGGGCGTGGACATCGGCTGCGGCATGGAGACCACCCGCATCCGGGAGGGACGGCTGGAGCTTCAAAAGCTGGACAAGCTGATCTATGAGAAAATCCCCTCCGGCTTCTCCATCCGGGATAAGGCCCACCGCTATCTCAATGAGATCGACCTGAGTGAGCTGTGCTGTGCCCGCCATGTAGATTTGTTGCGGGCGGAAAAGAGCATTGGCACTCTGGGCGGCGGGAACCACTTCATCGAGGTGGACAAGGACGATGAGGGAAACCTCTACATTGTGGTCCACTCCGGCAGCCGTCACTTGGGTGTAGAGGTGGCCAGCTACTATCAGGAGGCGGGCTACAAGGTGCTCAACCGCACCGACGATGCCTCTCTCCAGGCCCTGGTGGCCCAGATGAAGGCAGAGGGCCGGGAGAAGGAGATCCAGAAAGAGCTGAAGAAGCTGAAAAACCTCAAGCAGACCAACATCCCCAAGGCTCTCGCCTATGTGTCCGGAGAGCTGTTTGAGCAGTATATCCACGATATGAAGATCGTCCAGCGCTTCGCCATGCTCAACCGGCAGGCCATGATGGATGAGATCGTCAAGGGGATGAAGCTCCATGTGGAGGAGCAGTTCACCACCATCCATAACTATATCGATACCGACGCCATGATCCTGCGGAAGGGGGCCGTGTCCGCCAAGGCGGGGGAGCAGCTGCTCATCCCCATCAATATGCGGGACGGGAGCCTGCTCTGCGTGGGCAAGGGTAACGAGGATTGGAACTGCTCCGCCCCCCACGGCGCCGGCCGCCTGATGAGCCGGGCGGACGCCAAACAGTCTTTCACGGTGTCTGAATTCAAAAAGCAGATGGCAGAAGTCTACACCACCTCGGTGAGCAAGGCCACCCTGGACGAGTGCCCCATGGCCTACAAGGGGATGCAGGACATTCTGGACAATATCGGCCCCACAGCGGATGTGGTAAAGGTCATCCGCCCCATCTACAACTTCAAGGCCGGGGACGAGGAGTAAGAAACGGAGCAGAATACCATGGTGAGAGATGGACTTGTGTTCAAAGATGAGGATGGTCAGGTCATATTCAATCAGCACAGCTTCTGCGAATTAGTGAAGCACCTGCTGGTGGAGCTGGTGGGGATCTCCTATGAGGAAGCCTCCCAGATAGTGGATCGCTCACCGCTGGCAGAGCCAGTGGCCGATGCCCTGGGAGTGGCGATATTCAGCCATGATCTGCCTTATTACTGGGCTATGTTTTTCTACTATGGGAACGGTTACTGGTGGGAAAAGGGTATTCCAGCGCAGCCAGAGGATATGGATGCCTATGAAGCTCTGGAAAATAAGATCATGGAGAAATACCACTTAAAGGAGCCGTTTATATGGACATGAGAGAGGTGTTCACCATCGACGGCCGCCGCTTTTCCAACATGGCCGGTTTTTATGACGAGGTGGAGCGGGTATTTACCTTCGGTTTGGACTGGAAGATTGGTCGGAACCTGGACGCCTTCAATGACATTCTCCGGGGCGGTTTTGGGCGGCATGAGTATGGCCAGCCCATCCGCATCAAGTGGCTGGCCTATGAAAAAAGCGTCCGCGATCTCGTAAAAG
>DBFWXD010000055.1:0-6650 GCA_048215895.1 Eubacteriales bacterium | reverse complement strand
CCTATACCGTCATCAAGCGCCTGGGTGAGCGGGGAGTGCTGAAGAATGAGGACGGCGTGGTCTCGTCCCTGATTTCCAAGGAAGAGGCCCAGGTGTCTGAAATTGATGAGCTGATGGAGAAGAAATTTCAGGGCTCTCTGCCCGCCTTTCTGGCCGCCTTTGCCCGCAGGCAGGCGCTGTCGGAGGAAGAGGTGGAGGAGATCCGGCGCATTATTGAGAAATAAGGGAGGCGGCCATGGAAGCAGTGTTTTTGAAGCTGGTCAATCTCAGCATTGCGGCCGGCTGGCTGGTGCTGGCGGTCGTGGTGCTGCGATGGATGTTCCGCAAAGCGCCCAGGTGGATTTTTTGTATCCTGTGGGCCCTGGTGGCTCTGCGCCTGGTGTGCCCCATTTCTGTGGAGAGCGCCCTGAGCCTCATCCCCAGCGCCCAGACCCTGCCCCCGGAAATTCTTCATACGGCCACTCCTCAGATTAACAGCGGCATTTCTGCCATTAACAGTGCGGTGAACCCCGTGCTGAGCCAGAGCATGGCCCCAGCGCCGGGGGACAGCGTCAACCCCACTCAGGTCTGGACGTTTCTTCTGTCCTGCATCTGGATAGTGGGTATGGCAGCCATGGCGCTCTACGCTCTTGTAAGTTATGGACGGATCAAGGGCCGGGTGGGGACGGCTACCCTCCTGCGGGACAACATCCGGCAGAGCGAATATGTGGACTCTCCCTTTGTACTGGGCCTGTTCCGTCCGGTCATCTATCTGCCCTACCAGGTGGAGTCGGAAGATTTGGAGTATGTCATTGCCCATGAGCGGGCCCACATCCGCCGGAAGGACCACTGGTGGAAACCGCTGGGTTTTCTTCTGCTGTGTGTCTACTGGTTCAACCCCCTGCTGTGGATCGCCTATGTGCTGCTGTGCCGGGACATTGAGGGAGCCTGCGATGAGAAGGTCATCCGGGAGATGGGCCTGGAGGACCGGCGGGGCTACTCCACCGCCCTTTTAAATTGCAGCGTGCGCCGCCGGTCCATTGCCGCCTGCCCCCTGGCCTTTGGAGAGGTGGGGGTGAAGGAGCGGGTAAAGTCGGTGATGCGCTATAAACGCCCCGCCTTTTGGCTGGTTGCGGCGGCGCTGGCAGCCTGTGCGGCCGCAGCAGTGTGCTTTCTGACAAACCCGCCCACCAGCCGGGAATTTTCCATGAACGGCACAGACATTGCCGACCTCAATCCCCAGGAAATTGTGGAGCAGATTGCCAAACTGGAAAAGCTGGAGGACGCGTCCCATCTGTACGTCAATGGAGACAACTTTGAACTCAATCTTACCCACGACTTTCAGTGGGAGGACTCCGGGACGGTACGCTTTTTCTTCCTCCGGGATCAGCAGACATACAGCGCCCAGCTGCGGATCTTTCCCGACGAGGGCAAGTATTTTGTCACCGAGGCCACAGTGTGGCCCGAGCAGGACAGCTATTTCATGCTCCAGACTTATCTGGAGGCCCTGAAGTATTTGCCCCAGGAGGTCATCCGGGACCGCATCCCTGATGCAGAGGGATACTGCGTGTATCAGGTGGAGGATGGAACGCCTGCCAGTGAGGTGCCCGCCTGGACCTATACGGCGGACGGACTGGGAGCCATCGACGGCTGGTATATCCACCTGGCGGTGGTGCCCAATTTTGGAGGGAATGAAGCGACCCCGGCAAAGGAGGCGCTCCACTTCTTCTACGGTGGGGCGAGCGCTGCGCCTGAGGTAACCCAGTGGTTCGACTATACCGGCAACCAATCAGAGTTGGACTGGGATGAGGAACTCACCACCCAGGTGCCCCAGTTCCCCGGCGTGACCTTCCGCGCCACCCTAGAGCAGATCACCGCCCAGGGTCAGAAGCTGGGAGGAAGGGCGATCCCTCTGGCCTCGGGGATGCCTATCTGGAACGCCTATTTCTGTGACCTCACCGGGGACGGCCTGCCCGAGCTGTGCGCCACCTTCAGCTGGGGCTCAGGGATAGTTGACACCCGGGTGAGGGTCTATGATTACCAGGCAGGGGCGGGCTACACCATGGAGAGCCGAGGAAAATACGACTATGCCCTGCGGTGCAACGATGCGGACGGCCTGCTGTATGTGGATGTAAAGCCCTATGGAGAAGATACTGTGGTGGCCTCCGGCCGTTTGACTTTCCGGGATGGCTGCCTTCAGATTCTAGACAGCGCACTGGAGTGGGAGGAAGGAGCACAGATCACCGCTCTGCCTGGGGAGTATGACTTTGATCATGACGGAGTCCCGGAGAGGGTAGAGCTGGCAACCTATTTTGATGAGAGCCTCCATTATGAATTGCGGGTGATAAAGGCGGACCAGACGATTCTGTGGCGGGATACAGCATATACCATACCAATGGGGTATAACAGTGTCTTCGCCTGCCGCTTGGAGGATGGAGACTACCTGCTTCAGTATCATCCTATTATAGACCAGCGGTATGGTAGCTACTACTATGAACTGTTTTCCCTGGATGAAAAGGGTTCTCCCGTAGAAGTACGGGAGAACCGGGTGGAGTTTGACATCATTGAGGAACCGACCCTGCACGAGAGCTTTGATGGGGAGGCCATCGCCGATTTTATGGACGAGCTCAACGGCCTGCTGGCACAAAGTAAGCTTCTTGTGACCACGGATACTGCTCTGGAGGGTATCGATCCGGACCACCCTCAGGACAATCTGTGGTGGCTTCAAAGCGAGATGTATTGCGGCGGCTATCTCTATGATGAGAGCCTAAGCCTGCGGAAAAACCTGCTGGCCTTTGAACGGTTTATTGAGGAGTAGCACAGCCTTTGTGTACATCGCAGATCAAGAGAAACGACAGAGCCCCGGGACAGACCGGGGCTCTGTTGTTCTTGACTTTCTCGATATTCGAGATATAATAAAATTAAGAAACTCGATCATCGAGAAAGGAGCGGCCGGGATGCCCAGAGAAAAGTTTCAAACTCTCACCCAGCAGATGTTTTATATCCTGCTTTGCCTTTGTGAGGAGCGCCGGGGGATGGACATTCTGGAGCTGGTGCGGACTATGACCGGAGGGCGGGTGGCCATCGGCTCCGGCACTCTCTATGACCTTCTGGAGCAGTTCACCACGGAAGGGATGATCCGGGAGACCAAGGCGGAGGGCCGCCGCCGCAGCTATATCATCACGGAGAAGGGACGGACAATGCTGGCGGGGGAGTACCGGCGTCTGCGGGAGCAAACCGCCGACTATGAGCGGCTGTTGGGAAAGGAGGCAGAGAAATGAGCAACGTCAAGCGCTGTTTTGCCAATTTTTCACCCTTTGATCAGAGCACCATTGAGACGAAGCTGGAGGAGATGGCGGCAAAGGGCTGGATGATCCAAAAGCTGGGCAATCTCTTCTGGACGTATGAGCGGATAGAGCCCCAAAAACTTCACTTTGCCGTTACCTATTTCCCGGATGCCTCAGAATTTGACCCAAAGCCCAGCGAGGGACAGCTGACCCGGGAGGAGTTCTGTGCCCAGGACGGGTGGCAGCTGGCGGTTCGCTGGGGAGCCATGCAGATCTTTTATACCTCGCAGGAAAACCCGGTGCCCATCGACACCGACGTGGTGACCCAGGTGGAAACCATCTGCCGCACCATGAAAAAAACCATGGTGTCAAACCAGCTTGTGTCCTTGGCCTTTTCGATTTTTTACCTGGTGTTTCAACTGTGGGATCTGTGGCATGATCCGGTGGATTATCTGTCCAGTACCAACAAGCTCATGTCCTTTCCCATGTGGATTCTGCTGCTCATCCTAGAGGCATATGAGCTATGGTCCTGTTTCCGCTGGTGCCGCAGGGCCAAAAAAGCGGCCCAGGACGGGGTATTCCTCCCGGTACGAACCCGCCAATGGTTCAGCTGGTTTGTGCTGGCTGTTGCGACACTGTTCCTGCTGCTGTCCATGGGAGAGTCCGCCTTTGCTGCCTCTGCTGTGGCATTCGGTGTGGTTATGACGTTTATCGGCATGGCAGTGGGAAACGGGCTGAGCCGTTGGCTGAAGGAGCAGGGGGCCTCCCGGCGGGTCAATATGGTCGTCAGCTCGCTTGGAGTACTGGTGGCGGTGATTTTCTGCTTTGCAGGAATGATTGCCCTGATCATCGGAAACCGGTTCCCATTTTCCCAGGGCAGTATTCCGGTGGACACCTATGATTGGGATGGGCTTACCATGGACATCTACAATGATCCCCTGCCCCTCACGGTGGAGGATCTGGTGGAGGTGGATGCCCGGTGGTCCAAGAAGGCCGAGATCCAGGAGAGCGTGCTGGTGGCCTATGGGGACTACCGGCAGGATCTGCTGTTTGGCCAGGAGATTCAGGGGTACGAGATCAGCTATGAGATCACCGATGTAAAGCTCCCCCGCCTCTATGAGTTTGTGAAGGAGCGCCTGATCAGCCAGCGGCAGGATGAGGTACATGAGGACTTTGTGTTTGTAGACCACTATGAGCCCATAGACCCCGCTGCCTGGGGAGCGCAGGAGGCCTATCAGCTTCATTGGAGCGACGGGGTGATGGACACCTATTTGATCTGCTGGGAAACCCGCATTGTGGAGATCAAATTTTACTGGACGCCCACATCGGAGCAGATTGGCCGGGCGGCAGAGATTCTGCGCGGTTAAATGACCGGAACATATTTGGGAGAGCCCTGAGAGGGGCTCTCTTTTTTTGCCGGTCTGAAAAAGAAGGCGTATGCAAAAATAAAATAAACTACATCTGTATAATATCTTGACAAGTGTAGAATAAGGCGCTATGATAGCTCCACCCAAATAAGGAGGGACCAAGATGGACCATCAAAAGGAGACGCATTTGGATCTGCGTCAGCGCAAGACCCGCAAGCTCTTGGTGGAGGCGCTGGCCCAGCTTCTGGTGGAGCGGCCCTATCAGGAGGTGTCGGTGGTGGACATCTGCCGCCGGGCCATGGTGCACCGCACTACCTTTTATGCGCACTTTAACGATAAGCAGGAGCTGCTGCGCTATTTGCTGGAGGGACTGGAGCGGGAGTGTGCCGATACCTGTCTGCCCCAGGACCCGGAGCGCAGCCCCCGGGAATACCTGCTCACCGCCGGGCGCAACGTGTTTCAGTTTTTTGCCCAGCGCCGGGAGCTGTACCGGGCCTGCCTCAACAGCGGGGCGGACGCCCAGGCACATACCCTGGAGGAGTGTGCCGCGGGGGAGCTGTGCCGCCTGCTGTCTGAGCCGCGGTTCCGGGAGGTCTCGCCCAATGTGGACCCCCAGGTGGCGGCCTATTTCTACACGGGAGCCATGCTGTCGCTGATTCGCTGGTGGCTGTCCAGCGACGATCCGCTTCCCATTGATCACCTTCTGTCCAATTTGGAGCAATTCATTCCCATCCAGTGAGGCGTGCTTATGCAGGAAAAACGTACGGAAAGTCCCATGACCAAGGTGGCCCGCTTTATCGTCGATAAACGCAAGGCCTTTTACCTGGTCTTTATCGCCGCGTTCCTCTTCTGCGCGGCTTCCATCAACAAGGTACAGGTCAACAACGACATTACCTCCTACCTTCCCGCCCAGACGGAGACCCGCCGGGGCCTGACCATCATGGACGAGGAGTTCATCACGCTGGGCACGGCCAATGTGATGGTGGCAAATGTGACCTACGAAACCGCCCAGGATCTGGCCAAGACGCTGGAACAGATTCCGGGAGTGTCCGAGGTGGCCTTCGACGACACGACTGAGCATTACAAAGACGCCAGCGCCCTGTTCACCATCTCCTTTGATGGGGAAGAGACCGACCCGGCCACCGTGGAGGCTATGAATGAGGTCCTTGCCGCGCTGGAAGGCTATGACGTCTACTCCTCCACCCAGATCGGCCGGGACGAGTCGGCCAGTCTCCAAAAGGAGATGACGGTGATTCTGGCCATTGCGGCGGTGGTCATTGTGGTGGTGCTGCTGTTCACCTCCAAAAGCTACATGGAGGTGCCCGTCTATCTCATCGTCTTTGCCACAGCGGCCGTGCTGAACATGGGCACCAACTTTATCTTCGGCACCATCTCGTTTATTACCAATTCCATCGCCGTGGTCCTTCAGCTGGCCCTGGCCATCGACTACGCCATTATCTTCTGCCACCGCTACATGGAGGAGCGGGACAATGGCCTGAGCCCCCGGGAAGCGGATATCGCCGCCTTGAGCAAGGCCATTGTGGAGATCTCTTCCTCCAGCCTGACTACCATTTCCGGCCTGGTGGCGCTGATGCTCATGCAGCTGCGCATCGGTTTTGATATGGGCATTGTGTTGTCCAAGGGCATCGTGTGCAGTATGCTGTGCGTGTTTTTGCTTATGCCCGGCCTGCTCATGCTCTTCAGCGGCCCCATTGACCGCACCCGCCACCGCAATCTGGTGCCCAAGATCAACTTCTGGGGCAAGGCCGTCGTCCGCCTGCGGTATGTGCTGCCGCCCATCTTTTTGGTGGTAGTGGTGGCCGGAGCGGTGCTCTCCTCCCAGTGTGACTATGTCTTTGATACCAACGCCACGGACTTTGACAACAAGCCGGACTGGCGGATTGCCGACGAAAAGGTGGCCGACACCTTTGGCTCCAAAAATACCATTGCCGTGCTGGTACCCCGCGGGGACTACAACAAGGAGAAGTATGTTCTGGAGCGGGTGTCCCAGCTGCCC
>DBFWXD010000054.1:0-3493 GCA_048215895.1 Eubacteriales bacterium | reverse complement strand
ACTCCAGGCGCTTTATGTACTCCTCCGGGGTCTCCTGGTATACCTGCCGGTTGGGGTCGG
This sequence comes from Eubacteriales bacterium, assembly GCA_048215895.1. Classification (GTDB taxonomy): domain Bacteria; phylum Bacillota; class Clostridia; order Oscillospirales; family Oscillospiraceae; genus Lawsonibacter. The sequence goes on along the minus strand of DBFWXD010000054.1, from coordinate 3,433 downwards.
GGGACAGGCCGGGCACTTGCTTCCGGGCCGGGGCGGAGGCTACCCGCTGGTTCTGCCGCCGCTGCATCCGGTAGTCCCGCTGGTGGAGCCAGCGCTTGGTGTCCCGGAGAACCGCCGCCCCCATAAAGCGGCAGGCCGTCATCCCTTCCCCGGAGAGGGCGGGAAATTCGGCCATGGCCTGCTCCATGGGGAAGTCCGGGTTCTGCCAGACCTCCTGTGCGTAGCGGCACAGGGCGGCAATGACCCAGCCCCACTGGTCGGTGGGAAGGGACATGAGGATGGGCAGGTTGTCAAAGTAGAATACAAACCCGTTTTTTTCCGTCTGCATAATATCATCTCCTTGCTGATAGGGCGCAGGGCGGGAAAAGTTGTACATTTGCGTACATCAAACGGGAAAAATAGGAATGCACTGTTACACTTACTGTTACTGTAACTGTAACAGTAATAGTAAGTGTAAGTGGAAATGTTACAGTCTCTGTCCTTGTAAGTGTGCCGCCTGGGGGGCGGCGGGGAGAGAGAGTTCAAAAGGAGGAATTTTTATGGCGAGCAATCGAATGGGCCGCATCAACGAGGAGATCCAGCGGGAGCTGGCGGCCCTCATCCCGTCGGTCAAGGACCCCCGGGTCACGGGCCTGATTTCCGTGACGGCGGTGGACACCACCCCCGATTTGAAGTTTGCCAAGGTCTATGTGTCCATTCTGGACAAGGGGGACTGCGACCAGGTGGTGAAGGGCCTGAAGTCCGCCGCCGGCTGGCTGCGCCGGGAGCTGGGGCGCACCCTCAATCTGCGCAACACCCCCGAGCTCACCTTCGTCCGGGACGACTCCATTGACCAGGGCGCCCACATTCTGGAAATGCTCCGCAACCCGGAGGTGGTCAAGCCCGCCAACCCGGCCAACGAGCACATCATTCTGGACGAGGAGTAATTTTCCCGCCCGACAGGAGGAACAACCATGACCCCAAAGGAAACCGCTGAATTATTGAAGGCACGGGATCACTACCTGATCCTGACCCATGTGCGCCCCGACGGGGACACCATCGGCTGTGCCGCCGGGCTGTGCCGAAGCCTGCGCCTGGCCGGGAAGGAGGCCTATGTCCTCCACAACCCCGAGGCCACCTCTCTCTTTACCCCCTATCTGGAGGGGCTGGTGGCCCCCCAGGGGTATGAGCCGGAGACCGTGGTGGCGGTGGACATGGCCGCCCGGGGCCTGTTCCCGGACAACGCCAAGCAGTATCTGGAGCAGGTGGAGCTGACCATCGACCACCACCCCTCCCAGGAATTTTACGCCAAACACACCTGCCTGGACGCCAAACGGGCGGCCTGCGGGGAATTGATGTACGAAATCGTACAACTTTTGGGCCCCATCACCCCAGAAATAGGGGAGGCTCTGTATGTGGCCGTATCCACCGACTGCGGCTGCTTTGTGTACAGCAACACCACCCCCGCCACCCACCGGGTGGCCGCCGCCCTCATGGAGACGGGCTTTGATCCCTACCCGGTGAACCGCCGGCACTTCCGCACCAAGTCCTTTAAGCGCCTGAAGATTGAGGGCATGCTGGCCTCCGGCATGGAGCTGCGGGACAACGGCGAGACCGCCCTGGTCTTCCTTACCCTGGATATGCTCCGGGAGGTGGGGGCCAACGAGCGGGACATCGACGACATCTCCGCCTTTGTGGGCCAAGTGGAGGGGGTCAAAACCGGCGTGACCCTCCGGGAGCTGCGCCCGGGGGAGTGTAAGCTCTCCCTGCGCACCGACCCCGGCGACCTGGACGCCAGCGCCGTGTGTGCCATTCTGGGGGGCGGCGGTCACGCCGCCGCCGCCGGAGCCACCATTGCGGGCACCATGAATGAGGCCCGCGAGGCCGTGCTGGCCGCCATCGAGACCGTCCGACAGGGCTGAGGGAGGACCTATGCCAAACGGAATTATCGTCATAGATAAGCCACAGGAATGGACCGCGTCGGAGCACGCCCTGTTGGAACGCCCCTTCGCTGGGGCAAAGGGGCTTATCCAGGCGTGCGGCTCCTCCTTTTCGCGCCGCACCCGCTTTGCTGGGCTGCGCCGCGAGGAAAGGGGTGCCTGCTATGCCTAATGGAATTATTGTGATTGATAAGCCTCAGGAATGGACCAGTATGGATGTGTGCGCCAAGCTCCGGGGCATTTTTCAGGAGAAGCGCATCGGCCACGCGGGCACCCTGGACCCCATGGCCACGGGGGTGCTCCCCGTGTTTGTGGGCCGGGCCACCCGGGCGGTGGAGTTTGCCGGCGAGGGGGAGAAGGAGTACGTGGCCGGGCTGCGGTTAGGCCTGGTCACCAACACCCAGGACACCAGCGGCGAAACCCTGGAGGAGCACCCCGTCTCGGTGACCCAAGAGGAGCTGGAGCGGGTGCTGGAGCAGTTCCGGGGGGAGATCGACCAGGTGCCTCCCATGTACTCCGCCATCAAAATTAACGGCAAAAAGCTCTATGAGCTGGCCCGGAAGGGCCGGGAGGTGGAGCGCCCCGCCCGCAAGGTCACCATCCATGCCCTCACCCTGGAGAGCCGGGAGGGGGAGGCGGACTTCACCATTCGGGTGCGCTGCTCCAAGGGCACCTATGTGCGCACCCTCTGCCACGACATCGGACAGGCTCTGGGCTGCGGCGGCTGCATGAGCAGCCTGCGGCGCACCATGGCCGCGGGCTTCACCCTGGAGGACGCGGTGACCTTGGATGAGGTCCAGCAGGCGGAAGACCCGGCCAAGCTGCTGCTCCCCGTGGACGCCTATTTTGCCGGACGGCCGGTGCTGCTGCTGAAGCCCGAGCTGGAGAAAAAGGTGCGAAACGGCATGACCGTCATTTTGCCCCAGGCCCCCGGAATTTCCGGGGAGTGCCGGGTCTATGGAGAGAGCGGGGAATTTTTGGCTCTGGGAAAGCTTTCCGGGAAGAAGCTGGAGACCATCAAGAGCTTTTTCACCGTGTGAGCCCGGGAACGCCGCAAGTTCCCAAACGTAAAATCATAAGCATACACAAGGAGAGAAACTATGTCCAACAAACCCAAACGTGTGATCGCCCTGGGCTTTTTTGACGGGGTGCACCTGGGCCATGGGGCCCTTCTGCGGGCGGTGACCGCCGCGGCGGACCGGCTGGAGGCCGTCCCCTGCGCCTTCACCTTCGACCGCCACCCCGGCGGAGCCATCACCGGGGAAAAGGTGCCCCTGCTCAGTACGGTGGAGGACCGGATCTGGCTCATGCGCCGCTGGTATAACATTCAGGAGGTCATTGTGGCCTCGTTTGATGCCATGCAGCGCATGGACTGGGAGGACTTTATCGTCCACTATCTGGTGGAGGAGCTGGGGGCGGTCCATGTGGTGGCCGGCCACGATTTCCACTTTGGCTACCTGGGCAAGGGCAACCCCAAGCGTTTGCAGGAGAAGTGCCGGGAGCTGGGCGTGGGC
>DBFWXD010000539.1:0-2566 GCA_048215895.1 Eubacteriales bacterium | reverse complement strand
CCCTATACATCATGCATAAATTGAACAGATAAAATATTGTTATTCTGACAAAATTGAGGATTATTGCTAAATACCAATTGACAAACCACTAAATCAAAACTAAACTCTACTCAAGAACAGCGAGCGTTCGCTGTAAATCATGATGAAAAAGGAGATATTTGAAATGAAAAAGATGCTTGCTTTGCTCATGGCAATGGCACTGGCCGTCTCCATGACCGCTTGTGGAAACGGCTCCACTTCTGAGAGTTCTGCCAGCTCCGCCGGCTCTCAGGCTTCCAGCGGCTCCTCCGCCACCCAGGAGGGCGGCAATCTGGTCGGCGTGGCCATGCCCACCAAGGATCTGCAGCGCTGGAATCAGGACGGCGAAAACATGAAGGCCCAGCTGGAGGAAGCCGGCTACACCGTCGACCTGCAGTATGCTGCCAACGACATTCCCACTCAGGTTTCTCAGATTGAGAACATGATTGCCAACGGCTGCGAAGTGCTGGTCATCGCCTCCATCGACGGCGAGGCTCTGGGCACCGTGCTGGATCAGGCCAAGGAGAAAAACATTCCTGTTATCGCCTATGACCGTCTGATCATGAACTCCGACGCTGTCAGCTACTACGCCACCTTTGATAACTGGGATGTGGGCGTGAAGCAGGGCGAGTACATTGTGGAGGCCCTGGATCTGGCCAACGCCGGCGACAAGACCTATAACATCGAGTACATCACCGGCGACCCCGGCGACAACAACATCAACTTCTTCTTCGACGGCGCCATCAGCGTCCTGCAGCCCTACATCGACGCCGGCACTCTGGTTTGCCCCTCCGGCCAGACCGAGAAGCAGACCGTCGCCACCGCCAACTGGGCCACTGACGCCGCTCAGTCCCGCTTTGAGAACATCCTGGCTTCCTACTATGCCGACGGCACTCAGCTGGACGTGGTTCTGGCTTCCAACGACTCCACCGCTCTGGGCGTAGCCAATGCTCTGGCCTCCTCCTACACCGGCAACTACCCCGTTCTGACCGGTCAGGACTGTGACATCGCCAACGTGAAGAACATCGTGGACGGCAAGCAGTCCATGTCCGTATTCAAGGATACCCGCGACCTGGCTGCCAAGACCGTTGAGATGGTGGACGCTCTGATGAAGGGCACCGAGCCTCCCGTCAACGACACCGAGACCTATGACAACGGCACCGGCGTGATCCCCAGCTACCTGTGCGAGCCCAAGGCCTGCACCGCCGACAACTATCAGGAGCTGCTGATCGATTCCGGCTACTACACCGAGGCCGACCTGAACGGCTAATTTTTAGAAATCGCATACTTGAGTCAATCACTTCGGGCAAGGCGGACAACCGCCTTGCCCGAAACCCCACCAAATGAGGTGATATCTTGTCTGAGAACATATTGGAAATGAGAAACATCACCAAGCTTTTCCCCGGCGTTCGCGCTTTGGATGATGTAAATCTTCAAGTGAAAAAAGGAACCATCCATGCTCTGGTAGGTGAAAACGGCGCCGGCAAGTCCACGCTGATGAATGTCCTCAGCGGTATTTATCCTTACGGCTCCTACTCGGGCGACATTGTTTACGAAGGGGAAGTCTGTAAATTTGCGAAAATTACAGACAGTGAACAAAAGGGCATCGTCATCATCCATCAGGAGTTGGCCCTGGTCCCCTATATGACAATCGGCGAAAACATGTTTCTGGGAAACGAACGCGGCAAGTCTTTTGCGGTAGACTGGGACACCACCTATGCAGAAGCAGATAAATATCTGAAAATTGTAGGCCTGGCGGAGTCTTCCCGGACATTGATTAAAGATATAGGCGTCGGCAAGCAGCAGCTGGTGGAGATTGCCAAGGCGCTGGCCAAGAAAGCGCGGCTGCTGATTCTGGACGAACCCACCTCCTCCCTGAACGAGTCGGATTCCAAGGCTCTGCTGGATTTGCTCCTGCAGTTCAAGAAGGAAGGCATGACCTGCATCATTATCTCCCACAAGCTCAATGAGGTGTCCTACGTGGCCGATGACATCACCGTCATCCGGGACGGCAAGACCATCGAAACTCTGCACAAGGGCGTGGACGACTTCTCCGAGGACCGGATCATCCGGGGCATGGTGGGCCGGGAGCTTTCCGACCGCTTCCCCAAGCGCCCGGACGTCACTGTGGGCGAGGTGTGCATGGAGGTCAAGGACTGGACGGTCTACCACCCCATTTATCGGGAAAAGAAAGTGGTGGACAACGTATCCCTGTACGTCCGCAAGGGCGAAGTGGTCGGCATTTCCGGTCTAATGGGCGCCGGCCGCACCGAGCTGGCCATGAGTCTGTTCGGACAAAGCTATGGCCACGGCATCCATGGCTCGTTGAAGCTCAACGGCAAGGAAGTCACCCTTAAAAACGAAAAAGATGCCATCCGCCACGGTCTTGCCTATGTGACGGAAGACCGAAAAGGAAACGGCCTTATTTTGAGCAATCCCATCCGCGTCAACACCACACTGGCCAACCTGGAGGAAGTCTCCCATCGGGGCGTGGTGGACCCGGACAAGGAATACGCGGTATCGGACGATTACCGTCAAAAGCTCAAAA
>DBFWXD010000538.1:0-11704 GCA_048215895.1 Eubacteriales bacterium | reverse complement strand
GTTTGAGGAAGTGGCCAAGATTGAGAAGGAGCACGAGGAGCGCTACCTGAAGCTGCTGGCCAACGTGGAGGGCGGCCTGGTCTTCTCCCGCGACGGTGACATGATCTGGCAGTGCAGCAACTGCGGCCACATCCATGTGGGCAAGCAGGCCCCCGAGGTGTGCCCCGTGTGCGCCCACCCCAAGGATTATTTCCAGCTCAAGGCCGAGAATTACTAAGATCACATCAAAAAGGGGACCGTATGGTCCCTTTTTTGATTATATCGAAAAAGTGTCACAGCCACTTTTTCGAGTGGGGTTGCACGCAAAATGGGCCTCGATTCCTTTCGGAAAAGTCGGCCCATCTTGCGTGAGAAGTGTCCTTTCCGACGCACATGTCGCCGGAAAGGACGGGATTAAAATTGATTTCGACGCCTGCGGGCGGCGAAACTCCTGCGGAGAGCTTGTGACTTGTGAACAAAGCGCCGCCCGGTTTTATGCCGGGCGGCGCTTCTTTTATACTTGGTTTTACATAGAGAGCAGTTCGATCTTCTCCCCGTCGGACAGAGCCTTCAGGTGAGTGGGGGGGAACTGGTAGCTCTCGATGAGCCGCAGGGCGATGGCATCCTCCAGCTCCTTCTGCAGGAGACGGCGCAGGTTCCGGGCGCCGTACACCGCCGAGTAGGACTTCTTCACCAGGTAGTCCAGCAGGGACTCCTCCCAGGTGAAGGTGATATCCTTCTCCTTCAGGGTGTCGGCCAGCTCCTGGAGCATGATGCCGGCGATGGCCTTGAAATTCTCCTCGGTGAGCTGGTTGAAGCAGACGATCTCGTCCACACGGTTCAAAAACTCCGGCCGCAGGAAGTCCTGGAGGGCCTTCATGGCCCGCTCCTTGGACTGCTCAGTGAGGGTGCGGCCAAAGCCCACGCTGCCGGTTTTGGTGCCGCTGCCCGCGTTGGAGGTCATGACGATGACGGTGTTCTCAAAGTTCACCACACGGCCGTGGGCGTCGGTGATGCGTCCGTCGTCCAGAATCTGGAGCAGGATGTTCAGCACATCCGGGTGGGCCTTTTCAATTTCGTCGAAGAGAACCACGGAGTAGGGTTTTCTCCGGATCTTCTCCGTCAGCTGACCCGCCTCGTCATAGCCCACATACCCCGGAGGGGAGCCGATGAGCCGGGAGACGGCGTGCTTTTCCATAAACTCGGACATGTCCAGACGAATGAGGGCGTCGGGGGTGTCGAAGAGGTCGGCGGCCAGGCGCTTGACCAGCTCCGTCTTGCCCACGCCGGTGGAGCCCACAAAGATGAAGGACACGGGCTTGTGCTTGGGGCTGATGCCCGCCCGGCCCCGGCGGATGGCGGCGGAGACAGCCTTGACGGCCTCCTCCTGGCCGATGATGTGGGCGGACAGGCGCTCCTCCAGCTTGCCAAGGCGCTGGAACTCCTGCTCCTGGATGCGGCTGGCGGGGATGTTGGTCCACAGCTCGATGACGTTGGCCAGGTTCTCCTCGGTGAGCTCCCGCTGAGCCCGGGCCTCCAGGCCCTTCTGCTCGTCCTGGAGCCGCAGCTCCATGCTCTTGATGTCGGCCAGGCGCTTGTAGGCGTCCTCGGTGGCGGCGGCCATCATGACCTCCTTTTCCTTGTTGAGGTCGGCCAGCTCCTTTTCCACCTGGCTCAGCCGGGCCAGATCCTGGTTGTGGAGGTTGACGTTGGAACAGGCCTCGTCGATGAGGTCGATGGCCTTGTCGGGCAGGTACCGGTCGGTAATATACCGCTCGCTCATGGTCACGGCCAGACGGCACATTTTCGGGGAGATGGTCACCTGGTGGAAGGAGGCGTAGTAGGGGGCGATGCCCTCGATAATCTTCACGCTGTCCTCCAGGGAGGGCTCCTCCACAATGACGGGCTGGAAGCGCCGCTCCAGGGCGGTGTCCTTCTCGATGTGCTTGCGGTACTCGTTGAGGGTGGTGGCGCCGATCACCTGCAGCTCGCCCCGGCTGAGGGCGGGCTTGAGGATGTTGGCGGCGTTCATAGACCCTTCGGCGTCTCCGGCGCCCACAATGTTGTGGACCTCGTCGATGACCAGGATGATGTTGCCCAGTTTTTTGATTTCCTCAATGAGACCCTTCATCCGGCTTTCAAACTGGCCCCGGAACTGGGTGCCCGCCACCAGGGCGGTGAGGTCCAGCAGATAGACCTCCTTGTCCTGGAGCTTATAGGGCACGTTGCCCTCGTAAATACGCTGGGCCAGGCCCTCGGCGATGGCGGTTTTGCCCACGCCGGGCTCGCCGATGAGGCAGGGGTTATTCTTCTGGCGGCGGTTCAAAACCTGGATCATCCGCTCCAGCTCCCGGTCCCGGCCGATGAGGGGGTCCAGACGCCCCTCCTTGGCCTTTCGGGTCAGAGAGATACAGTAGTTGTCCAAAAACTTCCGCTTGGGCTGCTTGTTGGGGGCGCTCTTCTCCGGGCGGGGCTGAGCGCTCTCCCCCTCGCTTTTCTGGGGTTGGGCGTTGCCGGTGCCAAAGAGCTGGTTGAGGAAGGGGAAGGTGGCGGTACGCCCCTCGTCCTCGTCCTCCTCAGAGGCGGGATTCATCAGGGATTCCATCCCCTCGGCCCCGCCAAAGGCGGACATCATCTCGTTGGTGAGATTGTCCAGCTCCTCGTCGCTGATGCCCATCTTCTTCATCATGTCGTCGATGGGCTTGATGCCAAGCTCCCGGGCGCATTTCAGGCACAGCCCCTCGTTTTTCGAGGTGCCTCCCTCCAGCTTGGTGATAAAGATCACCGCCACGTTTTTCCCGCAGCGGCTGCACATAGTAGGCTGCATAAAAGCCTCACTCCTCTCAGGGAAAGATTGCGTTTGACGGTATGGTACACCCTAATTGTGAACTGGGTATGAAAATTAACAAGATTAGGGCAAGACCGCGGAAATTACCAGGTTTCCCGGTCCTGCCCTGTTCTCACAGCATGGCCAGCAGGGAGAAGGGGCTGGACGTGCAGAAAAAGTTCAGCAGAAAGGTGTTTTCGATGGCCTGGGAGGGGATAAAACTTCCCTTCAAAAGCCAGGCGGCAATAAAGAGGATCAGGCCGCCCTTGATGAGGCCCACCCCGGCGCCCGTCCAGTGGTTGAGGGTGGACAGGACCGGCAGCTTAAAGGCCAGATCCAGCGCGTGGCTGAGCAGGAACCAGCCCACCAGCACGGCGGCAAAGGCCAGCACAAAGAGAACCGTCCGGGCGATCTGAATGGCGATATACTCCGCCAGAGCCTTGGCGGCGCTGGTGGCCACCGTCTCCACGCCCTCGTCCACCGCCTCCTGGAAGGCCTCGGCCAGGCTGTGGAAGATGGGGGAGTCCTGAAGAGCCTCCAGCACGTCGGACAGGGGCATATCCTCGGGGACGACGTCCGGGGACTGGGAGGAGATGCTGGGGGAGGAGTCCTGGATGGACTGCTCCAGCGTGTCGTGGATGCCGCTTTCGATCATGGGGACAATGGCCTGGGCCACGGGTTTGGCCAGAGCGTTGGAAATGAGAGTGGCCCCGATAAAGGCCACAAAGACCGCCAAAAAGCCGCACAGCGTGAGCACAAAGCCCTTTTTGTAGCCCTGCCAGACAAAGAACAGGAGAATGGCGGCAATGACGACGTCAAATAAAATATACATGGGTACCTCCTGGGAATGCAGTAAACGCTTTAGTTCGGAAGATAGAGCCAGGCCTGCTGGGTGTTGGCCAGCAGGGCGGAGCCGTCGTGGGACAGGTCCACATAGCGGGCCCCCTGGGGATTTTCCAGCAGGGCATAGGGCTCCGGGTTGGTGCTGGTGTAGATGGTCAGGGCCGAGCCGGTGAGCAGGGCAAAGTAGTTGCCCGCGGCGGAGTAGTCCAGAACCTGGCCGGACAGGTCCAGGGTCTGAACAATTTGCCCCTCACGGTCGAGAATCAAAGCCTGGGTGGCACTGCCTGCCCGGTATGGGCCGGTGAGCAGCAGGGCAAAGTTGTCCCCGCCCAGATCGCAGCCCTTCAGGTAGGAGCGGTTGAAGGAATAGCTCTGAACCGCTTCTCCTTTTTCGTCGGCAATGAGCAGGACGTCTTCTCCCAGCACCCAGACCCGCCCGGACTCATAGTCCAGGTCCAGGCACACGATGTCCCCCAGCTCCACCTGGGCGCTGGGCTCCGACTGATCCACCGGGTAGAAGAGCAGGCGGCTGTAAAAGCTGCCGCCGCTCTGGTCCATGGTGACCACGGCCACGGTTTTGCAGTCGGGAGAGACAGCGGCGTCCACCACAAAGGTGGAGGAGAGGCTGATGCTGATAACCTTTTGGTGGTGGGAGTCATAGACGGTGACGGCGCCCTTGTAGCCGCTTTGCTGGGCGGTGATGGCCAGCCATCCGCTGTCGTTGGGGCGCACGGAGAGCAGGTCGATGCCCTCCTCCAGGCTGAGATCGGAGACCTCCTGGCCGTTCTCGAACACAAACAGGGACTGACCGCCCGCATTGTACACCACGCCGGTGGAGGAGGAGGCGGAGAGCACCGGGTTCTCCAGAGGGAGCACTTCCTCGGCATAGAGGGTGCCGTCCAGGGCGTAGTACCGGGCGCCGGTGGACGAAGCGGTGAGAATGCCGCCGCCCAGGTGGGAGATGGACATCTTGTTTCCGCCGGCGTGGTTAAAGGGGACGGCCTCGCCGGTCTCGGTGGTCTCCATGGTGCGGTAGGCCAGGTAGCGCTTCAGCGCGTCCAGGTTGAACCGGTCCCGGTAAACCACCAGGGCCAGCGCCCCCAGCACCAGCGCCGCCGTCACCAGCAGCGCCAGAATACGCATCAGGATATTTGGTTTTTTGGCCCCCTCAGGGGCGGTATGTTTGTCAGCCATAGTAATCTACTCACAAAACGTCTTCGTCATACCAGAGCTTTGTCATATAGAGTCCGCCGGGAGGAACCGTGGGCCCGGCCAGGGTGCGGTTACCCGAGGCCAGAATGGCGGGAATGTCCTCCGGGGCCAGCTTTCCTTCGGCGGCATAGACCACGGTGCCCACCATGGCCCGGACCATGTTGTAGAGAAAGCCGTTGGCGCACACCTTACATTCAATCAGATCGCCCGTGCGGGCAACGTCGAAATAATAGACGGTCCGGACGGTGGTTCGGGTTTCAGTGCCCACCGAGCGCACCGCGCGGAAGTCGTGGGTGCCCACAAACTCCGCCGCCGCCCGGGCCATGACGGACTCATCCAGGTGCTTGGGGTAGAACCAGGCCCGGTCCACATAGAAGGGATTGCCCAGGCGGGAGTTGTAGATGCGGTAGGTATACTCCTTCCGAAGGCAGGAGCCGATGGCGTTGAAGGAGTCGGGCACCTGGGTGGCCTTGACCACCACAATGTCGTTGGGCAGGCGGGTATTCACCGCCAGAGGGAGCCGGTCACAGGGAATGGGGGAGGTGGTGCGGAAATTGGCGATGTAGGTTTCCGCGTGGACCCCCGCATCGGTGCGGCCCGCGCCGGTACACTTTACCCGGTGGCAGACCACCGTCTCCAGGGCCTTTTCCAGGGTCTCGGCCACGGAGACGGCGTTTTTCTGCACCTGCCAGCCGTGGTAGGCGGTGCCGTTATACGTCAGTTTCAGAGCAATGTTGCGTTCCATGGCGTCCCCTTTACAGTCCGAAGTGGGCCAGCACGCCCACCCCCACGGTCATGGCGATAAAGAACACCAGGGTTACATAGTCCCGTCCCTGATACTTCAGCTGCTTGAGGCGGGTGCGCCCCTTGCCCCCGTGGTAGCACCGGCACTCCATGGCGGTGGCCAGCTCGTCGGCACGGCGGAAGGCAGAGATGAACAGAGGCACCAGCAGGGGCAGCAGGGCCTTGGCCCGCTGGAAGAGGTTGCCGCTTTCAAAGTCGGCGCCCCGGGCCCGCTGGGCGGACATGATCTTGTCCGTCTCCTCAATGAGGGTGGGGATAAAGCGCAGGGCGATAGACATCATCATGGCCAGCTCGTGGACGGGGACCTTGATGGCCTTCAGAGGGCCCAGCAGGGACTCCAGTCCGTCGGTGAGCATGATGGGGGAGGTGGTGTAGGTGAGCAGGAAGGTGCCCGCAATGAGCATCAGGATCCGCACCACCATGAAGATGGCCTGGAACACACCCTCCATGGTGATGGTGAAGATCCAGAACTGGGCCAGCACGTGCTCGCCGGGGGTATAGAAGAGGTTCAGAATGCCCGTAAAGACCAGAATGAAGACCACCGGCTTCATGCCGCTGACCAGGGACTTGAGGGGCACCTGGGAGATGGCCACAGCGGCAGCCAGCACTACAAACATGATGGCGTAGGTGACAAACCACTTGGCCAAAAACAGGGCTACGATGTAGAGCAGTACCGCAATGAGCTTGGTTCTGGGGTCCAGCTTGTGGACGGGGGAGGAGCCGGGGAAGTACTGGCCCAGGGTAATGTCTTTCAGTGCCATTTACTTCGCCTCCCCTCTCAGCTTTTCCAGAATGGCCGCTTTGGCCTGTTCCACGGTATACACCGATGGATCGATGTCCACGCCCAGGCCACGCAGCCGGTGGAAGACCCGGGTGAGCTGGGGCACGCCCAGGCCCATCTTCTCCAGCTCGTCCCCGTGCTGGAACACTTCCCGGGGCGCGCCCTGGAAGGGAATGTGTCCGTCGTCAATGACCACCAGCCGGTCCACCGTCCGGGCCATGTCCTCCATGGAGTGGGAGACCAGGATGATGGTGGCGTTGTTGGCCTTGTGGTAGTCCCGGATGTTGCCCAGAATGGACTCCACGCCCTCCGGGTCCAGACCGGCGGTGGGCTCGTCCAGAATGAGCACCCGAGGCTCCATGGCGATGACACCGGCGATGGCCACCCGGCGCTTTTGGCCGCCGGAGAGCTCAAAGGGAGACTTTTCCAGCTGGTCGTCCCGCAGGCCCACAAAGTAGGCCGCCGAGCGCACCCGCCGGTCGATCTCCTTTTCGCTCAGCCCCATGTTTCGGGGGCCGAAGGAGATGTCCTTGTAGACGGTCTCCTCAAAGAGCTGATACTCCGGGTACTGGAACACCAGCCCCACCTGAAAACGGGTGCGGCGGGTGATCTTGGGGTCGGACCAGATGTCCGTGCCCTGAAACAGGACCTGCCCGCCGGTGGGCTTTAAAAGGCCGTTCAGGTGCTGGATGAGGGTGGACTTTCCCGAGCCGGTGTGACCGATGATGCCCAGATACTCCCCGGGATAGGCGGCAAAGTCCACGCTGTCCAGGGCGGTGCGCTCAAAGGGGGTTCCGGCGGAATAGGTGTGAGTGAGGTGCTTGGTTTCAATAATTGGTTCCATAGGCTTTCCGTCCTTATGGTATAGAGTGGTGCGTGTCAAAGTGATCACGCCCTGTAAAATAATAAAAGTTAATTACAGTTGACCGGACTGTTTTTCCAGTTTTTCCAGCCGCTGCCGGAGGAACATGGCCTCCTGCTCCAAAAAACGAAGGCGCTGATGAAGCCGGGCGATGAGGGTTCCCACCACCACGGCGGCCAGGCAGAACAGGGCAATCGCTCCCGAGTCCAGGCAGAACCCAAACGTTTCGCCCATAGGGCCGATGAGAAACCATACGCCCAGACCGGACGCCAGTCCGGCGCCCAGACAGGGGAGATAAGAACGAGAGGATTTCATCCGGTGCGCTCCTTTCAGTTCGTCCGCTGAGACAACAGCTCCTTCAGCGCCTGGGCGCACTCCTCATCGCTGAGGGCGTCCAGAGGGACCTTCAGGCCCTCTTGGCGCAGTTCCCAGAGAAGCTGGGTGGTCTGGGGAACGGTGAGTCCCACGTCCCGCAGCCGCTCCACCTGGGAGAAAACCTCCTTGGGGGTTCCGTCGGAGATGACCTTGCCCTTGGCCATGACCACCAGCCGGTCGGCCTGGGCGGCTTCGTCCATGTGGTGGGTGATGAGCACTACGGTGACACCCCGCTCCCGGTTGAGGGCCTTGATGGTGCGGATCACATCGGCGCGGCCGATGGGGTCCAGCATAGCGGTGGGCTCGTCCAGAATGATGCACCGGGGCTGCATGGCGATGACGCCGGCAATGGCGATGCGCTGCTTCTGTCCGCCGGAGAGCAGGTGGGGGGCGTGCTCCCGGTATTCATACATGTTGACGGCCTTCAGCGCGTCGTCTACCCTGCGGCGGATCTCCTCGGGGGGGACGCCCAGGTTCTCCGGGGCGAAGGCTACGTCCTCCTCCACCACATTGGCCACGATCTGGTTGTCCGGGTTCTGGAAGACCATGCCCACGGTGCGGCGGATGTCCAGCAGCTTCTCCTCGTCGGCGGTGTCCATGCCGTCCACATAGACCTTGCCCCCTGCGGGCAGGAGGATGGCGTTGAAGTGTTTGGCCAGGGTGGATTTGCCCGAGCCGTTGTGGCCCAGAATGGCCACGAAGGTGCCCTCCTCAATGGACAGGCTGACCCCGTCCAGTACCACCGGGGTGACCCCCTCGGCGGCGGGGTAGGAGAAGCGCAGGTCCTTTGTCTCGATGATGGGTTTGCTCATATCCTTGCCTCCATCCGGCCTTACTTGGCCGTCCAGCGCCCGGTGGCTCCGCAGGGGAGAACCAGGCCCGTCTCGCTCACCGGCAGGCCCAGCTCGTCGGAGACGGTGTGGCCGCCGAATTTTTTGGTGATGATGCTCTCCAGAATGTAGGTGACCACACTGGGGGCAAGACCTGTGGTGTAGGAGTTCAAAATGATGAACAGGGGGTTGTCCGACAAAACTCCGCTGACCAGCTCCACAAAGGGGTAGAGGTTCTCCTCCAGCTTCCACACCTCACCGGTGGGGCCCCGGCCGTAGGAGGGGGGGTCCATGATGATGGCGTCGTAGCGCCGGCCACGGCGGATCTCACGCTCCACAAACTTGCCGCAGTCGTCCACGATCCAGCGGATGGGGGCGTCCTCCAGGTGGGAGCTCTTGGCGTTCTCCCGGGCCCACTGAACCATGCCCTTGGCCGCGTCCACATGGCACACGCTGGCCCCAGCCGCGGCGCAGGCCACGGTGGCCCCGCCGGTGTAGGCAAACAGGTTCAGCACGCTGATGGGCCGCCCGGCATTTTTGATCTGCTCCTGAGCAAAGTCCCAGTTGGCGGCCTGCTCGGGGAAGAGGCCTGTGTGCTTGAAGTTCATGGGTTTGATATTAAAGGTGAGCGAGCCATAGGACACCGTCCAGCGCTGAGGCATGGACTTGTTCTGCCACTGGCCGCCCCCGGTGGAGGAGCGGGCATACCGCCCGGCGTTGTGTTTCCAGCCTGGGTTGGTTCTGGGGGTGTTCCAGATGGCCTGAGGGTCGGGCCGCACCAGCAGCTGATCTCCCCAGCGCTCCAGCTTTTCCCCTCTGCCGCAGTCGATGAGCTCATAATCCTTCCACTTGTCGGAGCACCACATGGACGCTGTCCTCCTTATTTTGAAAAGTTGCTTGAAATCAAGTTAGTATATCATTCCTAACCGCCTGCGTCAATGAAATCCGGGGAAAATCCGGGGAATTTCCCGGAAAGGGAGAGAAGTGGATTGTAATTGCCGGCAAGTTGTGATAAGATACCTGAGAAAATGACAACATTGCCGGCCCGGCGCTGACCGGGCTGTTTTCAGAGAGGAGCAGCACATGGATCATCCCTTTCGTACCGCCGCGTTCGGCGGTTTTCACCGTCAGGACGTATTGACCTATCTGGAGGAACACAACCGCCAGGCCACCCAGCAGCGGGAGGACCTGGAGGGGCGTCTGAGCCAGGCCGCCCAGCGGGAGGAGGAGCTTCGCCGGGAGGCCGAGCAGCTGCGCGCCCAGGTGGGACAGCTGGAGCAGTCGCTGGAGGCCCTGCGCCAGGAGAATGCGGGGCTCATGGAGCGCCTGGAGGAGAGCAACCGGGAGCTGTCGGCCAGCCGCACCCAGTGCAGCCAGGGCGCCCGGGATCTGGAGAGCGCCCAGGTGGAGAACCAGAAGCTTCAGCAGAAGCTGGATGAGCTCACCCCCGACGCCCAGGCCTACACCCAGCTGAAGGACCGCACCGCCGGGGTGGAGCTGGAGGCCCACCGCCGGGCCCAGGCGATCCAGGAGCAGGCCGAGAGCGACGCCAAAAAGGTGCGCCGCCAGGTGGAGCAGTGGCTCCAGGGGGTGCGCCGGGAGCATGAGGAGCTGTGCAGCCGGGTGGAGTCCACCGTCTCCCACGCCGCTGAGGAGCTGCGCAAGGCCGATGCCTGTCTGGAGCAGGCGGGAGCGATCATGGGCGAGCAGGACCAGGCCCTGGAGGCCATTATCCAGGCCTATGCCCAGCAGGATCACACCAAGGTAGAGGCGCCCATGCCCATCGAAGAGTAATTGCCCCGTCTGCGGGCGGAGAAATTCCCCGCGGGAGGGCCCTGGCCGTCCCAAAACCAACTAAATGACAGCAAAAGCGCCGCCCATCCGGGCGGCGCTTTTTGATGTGCGGGAAGGGAGATCAGGCGGCGGTGGGAACTTCCGTCATGCCGAACATCTCCATCAGGTCGGCCACAGGGGCCCCGGCGGGAGGCTCGGTTTCCGGCTTCTGGCTGGTGGCCTGATAGGTGCCGTCCATGGTCAGGTTCATGGAGATGTCCACCCGAGGCAGGTCAGCGCCCTGCTCCTCAGAGCCAGCCACCGTCATGGACACGTTCATTTTGGTGCCCTTCATGGCGGCGGTCAGGGTCATCTCCGCGCCTACCACGGCGGGATCGGCCTTCAGCTCCATGGCGTAGCCATTGACCTTGCCGGCGCTGGTGTACAGGGTGAAGGTGCCGGTAATGCCCTGCTCATCCATGAATGTGTTCACATAGTCGCTTCCGGACTTGACGAAGCGGCTGTCCGCGCAGAGGAGATTCACCATGGCCAGATAGTCGGAGGTGGTGAACTCCACGCTGGTCAGGGGCATATTTTTAAGCATGGAGGGCAGCAGCTGGGTGAAGCTCTCTTCCACAGAGGCGGCGGACAGCTCCATAATCTGCTTGTAGTTCATGCCGGTCATGGCGGACATCTCGTCGTAAATGGCGGCCATGTCCAGCTTATACCAGCTCTCAGAGTTCATGCCGGTGAGGGCAGCCAGCTGCTGGGAGTCCACATTGAAGTAGAACACGCCGTCGGCCATGTCGCCCCGCATATCAAAGCCCAGCTCCATGGGCAGCATGGCGGTGCCGTCGGGGGAGGTGAACATGGAGCTCATGTCCATTCCGTTCATCTTGACGGAGGCGTCCAGGATCATGTCGGTGTTGAACTGGAGGGCAGTGGAACCGGCGGTGATCATGTCATAGTCGCCCTTCACGGTAAAGGAGAGGTCATTGGCGGTCTGGGCGCCGGTCTCGGCCACGGACAGGTCCATGGTGTACTGGCCGGTGACCTTCTGGTTCTTCTCCACGAAGGTGCGGTTATAGGCCTGGTACTGGTCCATCAGCTCATAGGTCTCGGTGTTGGCGGCCAGGATGGCGTCCACATCGTCAATGATCACCGCGCCCACGGTGCTGTCCCAGCCCACCTGGTAACCCAGGGCATCGGCCAGAAGGCCAAAGGGGATATAGGTGCGCCCGCCGGACAGATAGGGGGCAACCTCGCTCTGGAGGACGTTAGTGACCTGGACGACCTCTCCGCCGGGGCCGGCGGTCAGATCGTTCTCATACCAGTATTTGATCTCCTTGGAGCCGATGGTCAGCTGGACGGTGAGGTCGCCACGCTGGGGCTCGCCGCCGTTGGAGGGGGAGTAGAGC
>DBFWXD010000537.1:0-1856 GCA_048215895.1 Eubacteriales bacterium | reverse complement strand
ACACCCGATCAGCAAGATCCGCAGCGTACCAAAGGCGGTGCTCTGCCATCAACACGGTCTTTCCGCCCTTTTTCAACTGTTTCAGGATCTCCCGGAGCTGGCGGATACCCTCCCCATCCAGATTGGAGGAAGGCTCGTCCAGTACAAACAGCTCCGGCCCCATGGCCCAGGCGCTGGCGCAGGCAATGCGCTGTTTTTCTCCACCGGACAGAGCAAAAATGCTCCGCTCCAGCAGCGGTCCCACTCCGCAGACTTGGACAGCGGATTCCAGCGCCTGTGCCATTTCATCATGGGACGCTCCACGACTCTCCAGCCCAAAAAGCACCTCGCTGGTGGTGTCCAGATTGAAGAACTGGGACTTGGGGTTCTGAAACACCGAACCCACCGTCCGCGCCAGTTCCCACAGCGGGGTCTGTGCCACATCCTGGCCGCCGACCATAACAGTTCCCGCCAGTGTCCCACCTCCAGTATGCTGGAGCAGGCCATTGACAAGCTTGATGATTGTGGTCTTGCCGCAGCCGCTCTCTCCGGTGAGCAGGATAAGTTCCCCCGGTTTCACAGAAAAGGTGCAGTCCCGAAGGCTTGGCGTCTCCTTGCCCTCATAAGCATAGGTCACATGGTCAAAGCTAATCATGGCAACACCCCCTTGCAGCAGATCCCGCCCACGCAGAGGGCCAGAAACAGCAGTGTGACCACCACATCCTGAATGTGAAATCCGATAGGCCGCCAGGAGGACATCTTCCCTGGGGACTCGATGCCCCGGGCGGTGGCGGACTCGCTGAGTTCTTCTGCTGTCTGGGCTGCCCCCATAAGCATTGGTACATAAATGCACTCCAGTTTCTCCTCAAAACCACGGATATTCCGAAGGGCCATGGCATCCCGGATATGGCGCAAATCCTGCCGAAGTGCAGGCAGAAAGCGCAGCGTCACCGCAAGGGTAATAGAAAAACTCCGAGGAGCGCCCATCCTCTCCAAAGCAGCCATGAACTGGCTGACGCTGGTGGTGGCAATCAGATAGGCACCGCCGGCAATACAGGGGAACACCAGAATGAAGTAGGTTACCGTAGCAAAGACCGTAGCCAAAGAACCGGGCAGCAACGGCAACAGCCAGTACTGTATCGCCAGGATAGCCAGATATGTCGCCAGCAGCCCTCCCAGCATGGTACCTTTCCGTTCTACCAGAAAGAGAATCAAATAGGCTACCATGACACCGAGCTGGAAAACCGCAGGACTCCAGGTGAACACCACCACATTGGCCAACAGCCAGATTAGAATCTTGGTTCGAGGATCGAGAAAAGAAGGGTAAATATTCTTCGTCCTCATTGGGCCAGCCCGGCCTTGACAAAATGCTTACGCATGAGCTTCATACCCAGCAAGGACCCCAGAACAGAACCCACCAGAATGCTCAGTACAATGACCCCGAACACCGGCCAGGTCAGCAGGCCCTCCATGGTGGCCATATAGCCAGCGTCCATCATCTGGGCGGCATACTCCAAATAGCTTTCTTTGGTAAACCAGAGGGGCAAAAAGTCCCCGATAAAGCCCAGATTGAAGCAGAAGAAGCCCAGCATCAGCCAGCCTTTCTTCCGGAACTGTCCAGCCCGCAGGCACAGCTCACACAGAATTCCTCCCACCAGTCCCGTGATGGGGAACATCCAGGTGGCGGCCACCAGCACCAAGCCGGTAATCAGGCTGGTGAGCAGGAAGGGGCCGTTTTTCCGCACCTTGGCCACCATCAGCATGAACACCGGCCCGATCAGAATGGCATCAATAAAGTGGGTAGCAAACCATACATAGGGGCTGACACCGCCCACCAGCATAAAAAGGAAGCGAATGACAATGCACACCGCCCCCAG
>DBFWXD010000536.1:0-7441 GCA_048215895.1 Eubacteriales bacterium | reverse complement strand
GCTTCAAGCTGGCGGCCGACAAGATGGACTTTCCGCCTGTGGAGCGCCGGCGGGAACTGTCTGATCCGGAACAGCCTCACAGCGAGATTCTCACCGCCCTGCTGTGCCGGGAAGGACTGCTTCCCTTTGCGGAATCTGTGGCAGCCTCCAAGCGGATGTACCGGGCCGCCCGGTTTGGCAGTGCGGTATGCTGCGTAGGCTCCGCCCTGGGTATGGCTCTTGCCACCTATCTCACCTCCATCGGAGCCTACACCTCTTTGTCGGTCCTGAACCTGATGATCTATATGCTCACCTGGCTGGCTCCCGTGTGGCTGCTGTCCGGCTGGGCCCACCGTTATTAAAAGGAGAAACGTCATGATACGACCTGCCTGTTCGGCCGATTTGCCTGCAATCGCCCAAATTTATGAAGAAATTCTGGATCAGGAGGACCAGCGCCCTGTCTCCTATACCAACTGGCAGCGGGGAAAGTACCCCACTCTGGACACTGCCCGCACGGCGCTGGAGGCCGGCACCCTCTTTGTAGGGGAGGAGAACGGCACGATTTTCGCCGCGGTCAACCTCAATGGCATTCAGCTGCCGGAATATGATCGGATCCCCTGGCAGTTTGAGGCTCGCAGTGAGCAGGTCATGGTCATCCACACTCTGGTCATTTCTCCTCGGTTCTCCGGCCGTGGAAAGGCCCGGGAAATGGTGGCTTTCTGCGAGGAGGAGGGACGCCGACAGAGAAAAACCGTCATGCGCCTTGACACCTACGAGGGCAACCACCCCGCAAATGCTATGTACCCTAAGCTGGGCTATCGCTTTGCCGGTCATGCCCGTTTCCTGTTCCAGGGATTCCTGGACGAGGTGCTCAACTGCTACGAAAAGCAGCTTTGAAGAGAGTCTCTGCTCCACATTAGAGCTTCATTTTAAAACTGACACGTTCTTTGCTAAGTCCCACAGGTACACGGCGTGGACCTGTGGGACTTAATCCATATATGAAAAAAGATGTACTACTCGGTATATCTTCCCCACATCGGCGGCAATCCTATCCATACAGCGGAGCAAAAGCAAAGCCCACAGCGGTGTCTGCCGCTGTGGGCTTTGTCATGCTCAGACATTTATCGAACATGGGAATCAAACGATAAGGAGGTTTTCGATATGACCCAATGCAGACTTACCCCCCAAAAAATCCAAACTTATATCCGTCATCTCCAGTTGGAGGAAAAGAGCAAAGCAACCGTAGAGAAGTATAGCCGCGATGTGCGAACTTTCGCCGGCTGGCTGGGCGGCCGGGCCATCACGAAGGAACTGACTTCCCAGTGGAAAACCAGCCTTGTTGCACAGGGATATGCCCCTACCTCCGTCAACGCAATGCTCTCCGCCCTAAATAGCCTTTTGGAGTTTCTGGGTCTGCGGGAATGTCAGGTAAAGTTTCTGAAAATCCAGCGGCGGTTATTTCGGGATGCCAGCCGAGAGCTGACCAAATGCGACTATCAGCAGCTGCTCAGCGCCGCCCGTGACCTGAATCGGACACGTCTGGAACTTCTGATTGAAACCATCGGTGCCACCGGCATCCGGGTCAGCGAGGTGGCGTATATCACCGTAGAGGCCGTCCGACAGGGCAAGGCGGAAATCTCGCTCAAAGGGAAGGTCCGGGTGATTCTGCTGCCGGGCAAACTGTGTCGAAAGCTGACAAAGTTTGCTCAAAAACAAAAAACCGCTTCCGGCGCGATTTTTCGCACCAAAAGCGGAAAGGAACTGGGCCGCCGGCAAATTTGGGCTGAGCTGAAGGCCCTGTGCAAACATGCCGGTGTAGACCCTCATAGGGTATTTCCTCATAATCTGCGCCATCTGTTTGCTACGGTCTTTTACCAGGCATGCAAAGACATTGCCAAGCTGGCCGACCTTCTCGGACACAGCAGCATCGAGACCACCCGTATTTATCTGGTCACTTCCGGGACCGAGCACCAGAAGGAGCTTGATCGTCTGGGACTAGTATCCTAGTCACAGAATCAATATTCTGAATATAGTTTCTCTGTATCCCTGTTTGGACGGAACGGCAGGCATAAAAAAACACCTGTCTCCTACGTCGAAAACAGGTAAAAAATGGCACAAAAGTAAGACCGTAGACACAAAAACTGTTTGCGGTCTGTATTTTTATGCCCAAAACCGGGGTTGAGTCCTTGTTTTTCGGATTTTTGACTGCTATAATGGCATCATCGAAATTTGGGTATGTACGATATAAGAAACAGAATATTGATTCTGTGACTAGGCCTTGAACGACCTGCCGGCAAACCAGTAGCTGCTCCATTTGTGATTTGTTATCTGAGCCCAACGGCTTTGGATAAAAAGATGAAAGGAGACTGTAGGATGAAGAAACGAATATGTGCGACATTTCTGGCTCTCTGCCTGATTATGTCACTTCTCCCGGCCAGTGCCCTGGCGGCAGACCCTGGAGAAGAGCAGCCGCCAGCTGCGGTATGCACCTGTGAGACTCTGTGCACAGAGGGCACAGTCAATGAGCAGTGCCCCGTGTGCATGACGGACATTACAGCCTGCACGGGAGAAGCTCCCCAGCCGGAAGAGCCCGTGTGTACCTGTGAGACCCTGTGCACAGAGGGCGCGGCCAATGATCTGTGCGCAGCGTGTGTGGCGGACATTGCTGCCTGCACGGGAGAAGCTCCCCAGTCGGAAGAGCCTGTGTGTACCTGTGAGACCCTGTGCACAGAGGGCGCAGTGAATGAACTCTGCCCGGTCTGCATGGGAGACCCCTCTGCCTGTACCGGTATCGCAGAAGTCCCCGAGGCTCCTGAAACTCCTGAGGCCCCTGAGACGCCCGAGGTCCCTGAGACTCCTGAGACCACCGAGACTCCCGAAACCCCTGTGGAGCCCGTTCCACTGGCGGACAATGTCATCTATGTGTCCAGCAGCGGCGACGATACCTTCGACGGCTCCAAGGACAAGCCCTATGCTACGCTTGCAACGGCAGTGGCCAACGCCAAGGATGGCGATACCATTGAACTGCTGAGTGACTTAATCTCGACAAAGTACGCTATCATCAGTGCCAAAGATATTACAATCAATGGTAACGGATTTACCATTACCAGAGGAGACGGGTTCACTGCGCAGAATGATAGCCGCGGCGGATATAATCCTGCCATGATCGAAGTCGCCAACGGAACAAAACTCACTTTGGTGAACATTACCCTCGACGACGGTTTAAAAACGGAGGGTGAAATTTTCTTAGAGCAGCCCACCGAGGGTGATAATAAGCAGAATGAGAATAAAGTTCAGGATGCTATTATTGCAGCTTACAGGGGCGGCGGAACAATTATACTTGGAAATAACACCGTCTTAAAGAATTTCGGTGGTATGTCCGCAGTCCGCATTGGCGGCCCCGGCCAGGGCGGAGAAGGCACCAGCACCCTTATCATGCAGTCTGGCAGCAAAATCGTGGATGATATGAACACCCCGCGCAGTGGTGGTGTAGCTGCAATTTGGAGCCAGGGCGGCAAGATCGAAATGCAGGACGGTTCCGAGATCAGCAATATCGATGGCCGCGCCATTTTCCTGGAAGACGGCGGTCTTGCCACAGTCTGCGGTTCTATTGAAGGCATCACCGCAAACAGCGTTATGACATATGATCCGGCCAAAGGCTCCAGCCTAGGCGGCGGATCAATGAGCGGATTTGGCGGTATTGCCGTAGCCGCAAAGGGTAATTCCACCTTTACTCTTGGTGCGAACGGAGTAATTAGCAGAATTGTAAGCGATGAATCCAAGTCCGGCGATGTCGCTGTCATGCTGGAGAACTCCACGTTTGCAACTGAAAACAATTCCACAATATCTGATATTGATATTATTGGTCTGGTTGACAGCAATGGAGGTAAGATAGTGCTTGGCGGAAATCTTACCGCTTGTCAGTCTAAAAACGTTCTTTTCCGTCTGAGAGGCGGCGGAGAAGCTACATTTAAGCTGCTCGACAGCGGAAGCATCGTTAAATGTACCGCAGATACCGCCATGCTCTATCTCAACGGTGGAAAACCCAATATTGAAGTTGCTGGTACAATCGACGGCATTAATGTGCCCGCACTTTGGATTTCCAACAACGGTTCTCGCAAGGACGGTACCGTTACCCTGACCGAGACAGGTGTGATCACAAATATCACAGGCGCTGGCATTCGGGCGCAGGACCCCTCCACGGTTACCATTGCCGGTACAATTACCAACTGCTCCAGTTATGCGGTGCTCTATGAGCCGAAGGCAACCCAGTCACTGCTGAAGATTGAAAGTACCGCGACCATTCAGGATAACAACCGCGGAAATGCGCAGATTCTGGTAACGGAAAGCTTGACCGCCACCAACGTTCAGGAGCATGTAGAGATCGCTCCGGGTGGGCTCGATGGCAACAAAACCATTGACCTGAAGGCGTTCGATGTCACTTTGGATGATAACTACGCCAACATCAAGCTCGGTAACGCCAACTCTGCTGCGATGGACGCAATCATAGACTCTGTTAACAAACAGTACTCCGACTGGACTGTCATTGGCAGCAGCGCTTTGTGGTTCCAGCCTTCGGAAGAAAGTGTTCACTTTGTCGCCAGCAAACCCTATGGCATCAAAAAGACCAGTCTCTTTGCGGCATACATTCCGCTGAACGAGGATGGCACCCCGGTTGCCGGTTCTGAAGCAATTCTGAAAGAGGTAGACAATTCCGATTCCATTGATGTGACTCTGGATAGTCTAAGCGCCGGACAATCCTACGCACTGATGTTCGTCAACAACAATGAATATACCCTGAGCCCCGATGACATCACCATCTATACCGGCGGCGGCCAAAACGATGAAATCTATGATAATGGCGGCCTCCCCAAGCTGACACTGAGCAACTGTGTGGACTTGGACTATGATAAAAAACTCACAAGCTTGGAAATTGACGGAAAAGCGGTTACCGGAGATGACCTGATGGCTGAGCTGCTGAAGTTGTTCACCGTCACATATACCGACGAAAACGGGCAGCCTGTTACCAATGATGAAACTCCCGGTGAGTATACCACTACTCTGAATTGGGCCGACGGGCAAGAAAGAGAGCTCAAAATCAACGGCAATGACGTGAAGGAAACCTTTGAAACCGGTACCCTGATCGTCCGTCACACCGAAGACAAAGTGGAAGCGGAAAAGGGTACCAACACCTACCTGCTTAAGAAGGACGAGCCGACCGAAAAAGTGGACCACGCGGTGGCCATTGCCAAGGAAGGCTTCTTCGGAACAGATCCCACCTTCTATATCAACGGGGATAGCAACCGCGAAATTACAGACACAACCGGCATCTCCATTCTGGATGACTCCCTGCTGCTGGAGCACGAAAACGATAATCGTCAGCAGCTGATGGAACAGAAAGCAGCGGACTTCTTGGGCAGTGCAGGTAATAAGAAGACCTATGCCTTTGACTTCCACTATCTGGACCTGGTGGACGCCTACAACGGCAACGCCTGGGTCTCCGCCAGTTATGGAACCACCGTCTATCTGCCCTACCCTGATGGCACGGATTCCACCACCACCTTTACCCTGGTTCACTACAAGGACCTGCACCGTGAGTATGGCATCAGCGGCCAGGCCGATGTAGAGCAGGCGATTCTGGCCTGTGATCTGGAGACGATCCCCGTTACCAACACGGACTACGGCATCAAATTTGAGGTTAGCAGTTCCGGCTTCTCCCCCTTCGCTCTGGTTTGGACCGTAGATGCCCACACCATCACCGCCACCGCCGGTGCCGGCGGCTCCATTACTCCCTCTGGTGCAGTTACTGTGGCGGAGGGCATGGACCAGTCCTTCACTATCACCGCCAATCCCGGCTACTACATCAGCGACGTGAAGGTGGACAACGTCAGCGTGGGCGCGGTCAGCTCCTACTCCTTCCCGAATGTGACCGAAGACCACACCATCACCGCCACCTTTGCCCAGGACAGCTCCGGCGGCTCTGTGGACCCCTCCTCCGATGATTACACCCTCCACTATGTGACCAACGGCGGCAAGCACCTGTCTGCTGAGACCAAGAGTTCCGCCTGGACCAAGGACTATGAGGACCTGCCGGTTCCCGTCCGGGAAGGCTATACCTTCGCCGGTTGGTATTGGGACCTGCGCCTCACCGATCCCGTCCGCAGTGACGTGAAGGTGGACCAGACCACGGTAGACCTCTATGCCAAGTGGGAGGCGGACGGCACCGCTACCGGCTCCGGCGATGTGTCTCGCTGGCTGGACACCGTCAATCACAAGGCGTTCCTCAGCGGCTATCCCGACGGCACCTTCGGTACGGACCAGAACATGACCCGTGCCGAGGTGGCTCAGATGTTCTACGCCCTGCTGCTGGACAAGGATGTGGAGATCACCAAGACCTTCACCGATGTGCCCGCGGATGCCTGGTACGCCAAGGCCGTCAATACCCTGGCCAGCCTGGGTATGCTGGGCGGCTACCCCGATGGCACCTTCCAGCCTGACCGTACCATCACCCGTGCCGAGTTCGCCGTGGTGGCTCTGGCCTTTACCGATGGCGGCAGCGGCGCCTCCTGCTCCTTCACCGATGTGAACCGGAGCGACTGGTTCTACCAGTATGCGGCCCAGGCCAGCGCCTACGGCTGGATCGGCGGCTATCCCGATGGCAGCTTCCGCCCCAACAATCCCATCACCCGCGCTGAGGTGTCGGTGATCGTGAACAATATGTTGGAGCGCAGCGCCGACGCTCGTTTCATCGACCGCAATCAGGACAAGCTGGTCAGCTTCACCGATCTGACCAGTAGTCACTGGGCTTACAATGCCATTATGGAGGCCACGAACACTCACACCTATACCAACGATGGCAGCTCCGAGGTTTGGAACACCATCAAGTAAGGTCTGAGTTGGTTTCCGGATCAGGCATTTCCTGACCCCAGCCATTCAAAAAACAGAGGGACCGGAATCTTCCGGTCCCTCTGTTTTTGCCTTTTACACGGCTCTTCTCATCCCAAAAACTCCCGCCAGACCAGCCACCCCAGGG
The DNA here is from genome assembly GCA_048215895.1 of Eubacteriales bacterium. Taxonomy (GTDB): domain Bacteria; phylum Bacillota; class Clostridia; order Oscillospirales; family Oscillospiraceae; genus Lawsonibacter. Next base: position 429 of record DBFWXD010000536.1, on the reverse strand, counting down.
CGGCCAGCTGCAAAACCAGCAGCAGCGGAAAACCAAAGCGAAAATACCAGTGCTTCGTCTTGTGGTGAAATACCTTCATTCCCAGAGTTCCCCCCAGAGCGCCGAAGAGTACCGCAGGCAGAAACAGCGCCTTTTCCGACAGGCGCCACGCATCCTTTTTTGCCCGCCGCTTATCCATGCCCATGGCGCAAAAGGCCCACAGATTCACCAGCGCCAAATAGAGCAGCAGCATCTGCCAAAGTTCTTTGGCCAAGGCCCTCACCTCCTGTTTCTTGCAAGTGTACTACCTCCCCCAGACCTTGGCAACCCATTTTTTGTGATTTTCGTTCTTTCTTTGGGAACTGAGGCCTGGTTTGGGCCTTTCATGGTAAAATTTTGTGAAAATCTTGATAAATGTGTTGCAATATTTCTTTCATATAGGTATAATAT
>DBFWXD010000535.1:0-5362 GCA_048215895.1 Eubacteriales bacterium | reverse complement strand
TACGATAAGCTGCGGGATGTGCCCCGGCCCGGCCATGCGGACTACACCGCCCAGGTGCGGTATAAGGGCTATCAGGATGTGCGGGGAGGGGGACATTTCTCCGGACGGCTCACCGCCCCCCTGTGTGTGGCCGGAGGGATCTGTCTTCAGATCCTGCGCCGCCGGGACATTGAAATTGCCGCTCATATCTCCCAGGTGGGAGCCTGGGAAGACCGGCCGCTGAATCCCATGGGAGAAACGGTACAGACCTTGGAAGCTCTGCGGAAGGCCCCCTTCCCAGTACTGGAGGAGAAGGCGGCGAAACAAATGCGATCGGCCATTCTGGAGGCCCGGTCCCAGGGGGATTCCCTGGGAGGAATTGTGGAATGTATTGTCCAGGGCGTTCCGGCGGGACTGGGTGGAGGAATGTTCGGAGGAATGGAGAGCCGCCTGGGAGCGGCCCTGTTCGGAATCCCGGCAGTCAAAGGCGTGGAATTCGGAGCGGGGTTTGAGGTTTCCCAGATGAGAGGTTCAGAGAATAATGATCCCTTCTGTATGGTGGAAGGCCGGGTCACCGGGAAGAGCAATCACGCCGGGGGGATCCTGGGCGGCATTACCACGGGGATGCCGCTGGTGTTCCGGGTGGCCTTCAAGCCGACGCCGTCCATCGCCAAGGAGCAGGACAGCATAAGTTTTAAGACCATGTCCGATGAGCGCCTGGCGGTGCACGGGCGGCACGACCCCTGTATCGTTCCCCGGGCGGTGCCCGTGGTGGAGGCGGCGGCGGCCATTGTGGTGCTGGATGCGCTGATGGATCCGCCGGCAGTCATGCCTGAATCGTTCTGAAAGGAGGAGCATGGATGGAAGTAAGAAGCTGGGCCGTATTCGGCCTGTTGGGAGAGAGGTTGGGCCGCAGCTTTTTTCCTGACATGTATCGGAGAATCAAACCTTTGGGCAGACGGCGGGAGAACGCCGGTGGAACGTTGGACGGGGCGGTGTGTGTGATGAATGGAACGTCAAAAAATCTGATCCTTATTGGAATGCCTGGGTGCGGCAAGAGCACCGTGGGCCGGGAATTGGCCCAGCGCCTGGGCCGCCCGCTGGTAGACCTGGATGAGGAGATCGAACGGGAGGCGGGAACGTCCATCCCGGAGATCTTTGCCCGGCAGGGAGAGGAGGCGTTCCGCAATCTGGAGCACCAGGTGCTGATGAAGGCCCCCCGCCGCAAGGGAGTAGTAATTGCCACCGGGGGCGGTGTGGTGACCCGGGCGGAGAACCTGGAACCAATGCATCAAAACTCTGTGGTGATCTTCTTGCGCCGGAATCTGGAGCTGCTTCCACGGGAGGGGCGGCCGGTCTCCCAGCGGGATGGAATTGAAACCCTGTACCGCCAGAGGCTGCCTTTGTACCAGCAGGCAGCGGATATGGATGTTTATAACCAAACCGTGGAAAAAGCGGCGTCTGAAATCATTGAGCGGGCGCTGCCCAGGCTTGGCTGAAAAGAAAAAGAAAAAGAAAAAAATAAAAAAATACTCTTGACAATTCGGAATTGTTTGCTATAATAGCATTCGTCCCTGCGACAGGGAACAACAAAACGACAACAGATAGCCGGATTGTGTAAGGGTAGCACGACAGACTCTGACTCTGTTTGTGAGGGTTCGAATCCTTCTCCGGCTGCCAAAAAAGAAAGACACGACGTATGTCGTGTCTTTCTTTTTTGGGTTCCGCCGCCTAGGGGCGGCTCCACCCTTCGGCATTAAAATGCTCGGGGTCGGCAAAGCCGCCCCTGCGCAATTCTCCGCTTTGCTCCGAATTTACGCCGCAAAAGCGGCGCGGCCCAGAAGGGCCGTTTTCCAATCTGTTTCGTCAATGTGACATCCAGACTTTGCCCACAAGACAAAAAAGACACGACGTACGTCGTGTCTTTTTCTTTTGTTCTGCCGCCCGCAAGGCGGCTCCACCCTCTGGCATTGAAATGCTCGGGGTCGGCAAAGCCGCCCCTGCGCAAGTCTTTGTTCCAGCCACAGCGTAAAATTTTGGCCCCCAGCGGACGATTCTGGCCCGCTGGGGGTTCCGTTTAGAAGGAAAGAAGCTCCGTTACGATCTGGTCTGCCATGGGTTCGATCATGGAAAAGTCTACATGGGGATTGTAAATGGCCTCCAGATGGTCGTGCATGGCTTTGGCCTGGGCCAGGCAGCCCACTCCCTCCTCCAGCAGGGCGGCGGACACCTTCCTGGAAAAACGCAGCCTGGGGCGGTTGCGCCGGAGAATCTCCCGGTCCGCCGCGGCGTCCAGGCGGATGCGGCGGTAGGGTGTTCCGGGGAAGGGGAGTGCCGGGGTGGAGGTGAGAAACGCCAGATCCAGCTGGGGAATCAGCAGGTGAGCCAGACGTTCAGGAGCCATGGGGTCAGGGCAGGCCACCACATCATAGCCGTTGCTGACCGCCCCCGCCAGCAGATGGATGAGCATCTCGTGGGCGAGACCGGAGCTGTCTGCCAGCTCGTAAATGCGGCTGCACTGAGCGGCGGCGGTGTCAAAGAGACACAGGGGGCCTTGGTGGGTGACGCCCCCCAGGAAGCGCTGCTTTACCTGGCCGGGGACCGCAGATTTTTGTTTGGGAATCTCCCGCAGGAGAATCCCCCGGGCCCGTTTAGCCAGCTTGTCGGAGAGAGACTGGGTGAGCAGGGCGCTGCGCTGATCCTCAAAGAGCTCCGCCGACGCGCCGAGACACCGGTAAGCTCGCTGATAGCAGCCCTGGTATCCGGACATGGCCTCCATGATTTCCCGGTGCAGGCCCCACAGGGCGTCCTTATCGTAGCAGTCCCCCACATTGACGTACCGCTCCACCGCGCCGGGGTACTTGGGTTCCACCACATGAGGAGCGGTCCCGTCTACCAGGGCGGCCTTCTGCTGGGGAAAGACCACGGCATCCAGAGAGGCCGGATCACCGGAGCAGAGGATATATTCCGCCGGAACGCCTTCCTCCTCCATACGGGCGGCCACCTTGCGCATGAGGGTGGATTTCCCGCAGCCTGGTCCGCCCTTCAGAATGTAGATGGCACGGGCCTGATCCGGTGGGAGCAGGTGGGAGTACAGGGAGTAAAAACCAGTGGGGGAGTTGGCCCCCAGGAAATATTGAATATGTGGTAAAGCAGCCATAAACGACCCTCCGTATCAACGAATCTGTGCCCCAGCCTATGCCAAAGAGATTTGCTTTGTGAAACTGTGGACAAGGTGTAAAATTGGCTTTTCAAAGCGGGCGGAATAGTGTAAAATGTAAATTGACACTACATAGGTAGTGGGGTAGAATGGGCTGAAAATGAATGAAAACCTGCAAAATGAAGGGTTTCTGTCCGGAACTTGCAAAATAGGGAGTTTATCTGGGTGCGGACAGAGAACTTGACGGAGGAGAGGAAACGCTATGCGTACATTCGAGACGAAAATTCAGGAGCTCAAGACCCAAGTGCTGACTGAAGTTGCCCGCCTGACCTGGGAGGACCGGCTGCAGACCGGCATTCTGGACGTGCCCGAGCGGATCATTCCCGGACCCACGGCCAGCCTGCGCTGCTGCATTTATAAGGAACGGGCCATCATCAACAGCCGTGTGAAGATGGCCATGGGCGGCGACAAGACCAACCCCAGCGTGGTGGAGGTTCTGCCCATCGCCTGCGACGAGTGTCCCGTAACGGAGATCACCGTCAGCGCCTCCTGCCGGGGTTGTCTGGCCACCCGCTGTGTCCACGCCTGCCCCAAGGACGCCATTTCCATTGTGAACCACCGGGCTCACATTGACCACGACAAGTGCATCACCTGCGGCAAGTGTCTCAATGCCTGCCAGTACAGCGCCATGGGCGAGACCCAGCGCCCCTGCGAGAAGGGCTGCCCCGTCAACGCCATTTCTATGGGTCCCGACAAGAAGGCCTCCATCGACATCAACAAGTGTATCTCCTGCGGCAGCTGTGTGAATCAGTGCCCCTTCGGCGCCATTCAGGACAAGTCCTGGATCACCGATGCCATTCAGATGCTCAAGGGCAGCGACCACTGGGGCTATAAGACCTATGCGGTCATCGCTCCCTCCATTGCCGGCCAGTTTGCCCCCGCTACCTACGGCCAGGTGGTGGCTGGACTGAAGAAGCTGGGCTTCACCGGCGTGGCTGAGGTGGCCCTGGGCGCCGATATGGTGGCCGACCGGGAGTCTGCGGAGCTGGAGGAGAGAGGTGTGCTGACCTCTTCCTGTTGCCCGGGCTTTGTGGGCTTTGTGAAGAAGAAGCACCCGGAGATGGAGAAATATGTCTCCCACACTCCCTCTCCCATGGTGATGATCGGCCTGTATCTGAAGGAGAAGGAGCCCGACGCCAAGGTCGTCTTCATCGGGCCCTGCATCGCCAAGAAAAAGGAGTTCCAGCTGGGCCGCACTATGAACTCCATCGACTGTGCCCTGACCTATGAGGAGCTGCTGGCCCTGTTTGACTCCAAGGACATCGACCTGACCAAGCTGGAGGAGGAGCCCCTGGACGAGGCCAGCCCCTACGGCCGCAACTTCGCCCGCAGCGGCGGTGTGGCCCAGGCTGTGGCCGAGACCATGAAGGAGCGGGGAAGCCAGTTCCCCCTGAAGGCGGTGCCCTGCAGCGGCATTGCCGAGTGCGAGATGGCTCTGCTGAAGCTGAAGGCCGGACGCCTGGACGGCAACTTCATCGAGGGCATGGCCTGCGAAGGCGGCTGTGTTCAGGGTGCCGGCTGCCTGGTGCGCAGCCCCCGGAACAAGATGGACGTGGAGAAGCACGCCAAGGAGGCGGAAGGCCGCGGCGTTCTGGACGCGGTGAAGGCCGCGGAAGAGGCCAAGGCTTCTGCCCAGGCCAAGTAAAAACAAAAATCGATTCTTTGGGCCGTCCCTTGAGGGCGGCCCAAATTTTTTCCCGCCGATGCTTGACAGGCGGTTTCGTATGTGCTATGGTTAGTTACACAAGTAATGAACCATATAACCGATGAACGTAAACACTGTGGAGGTGATCGTGTGCATGGAACGCTGAATGACCAGTCGCTGATCTACTTACAGATTGCAAAGATGCTGGAGGACGACATCCTCCGGGGCGTCTATCGGGAGGAAGAGCAGGTGCCCTCCACCAATGAGCTGGCCAGAGGGTACAACATCAACCCGGCCACCGCGGCCAAGGGCATCAACCTGCTGGTGGCCGATGGAATTTTGTATAAAAAGCGGGGCATTGGGATGTTTGTGTCCCGGGGAGCAGGTGAAGCGGTGAAACAGAAACGAAAAGCCGCCTTTTATGACGGATATGTCAAGCCCCTGGTCAAGGAGGGGGCCTCACTGGAACTGACGGGAGAAGAGCTGCTGGCGATGGTAAAAAAGGCCATCGGGGAAGG
>DBFWXD010000534.1:0-2321 GCA_048215895.1 Eubacteriales bacterium | reverse complement strand
TACTCATACGTGTACCGCATAATAATACCCCCCCTACTGGGTGTCCAGTAAAGGGGGTACATATCAAGCAGGCACTCCGCTTTTCATAGTTCTCTTTGCAGATACACCATATCTACCAGCTTGGCTCCGCACTCATAGATGGGGTGGTCGTAGTGGTCAGTGAAAAAGTTCTTGACCAGATGATGCCTGCAAAAGCCGCAGCTCTCGTAAAACGGGATGGTGGAGGGGCTGTCCCCAGTACCCACCTGTAGCAGCATATACTGTCCCGCGTAGGTTCGAATGAGGAAGTCCACCAGGGCTTTCCCATAGCCTTTGCCCTGAAAGTCCGGCTCCACGGCGATGTTTTTCAACTCCAGAACGCCTCCGCCCTCGTCGGTTACGACACACTCCGCCTTAACTCCGTCATCTTCCAGCACATACATGCTCCCACGCTCCAGGTAACGGTCGATCATGTCCTCCTGCTCATCCGCCAGCAATAGCAGCGCAAGATATTGCTTCTTATTGGTTTCAACCCTTCTGATTTCCACGCTTGTCACCGCTTTTCGTAGACCAGATCCACGATTCCGTTGTAATGTTCTGTTGCCACGAGCTTCAGCGGCAGTTCCCGATGAAGCCCCGGAAACAGCCGCACGCCTTTGCCCAGCACTGTAGGAATCACTGACAGCCACAATTTATCAATGCGGTTCTCTTTCAATAGCTGCCTGGCCACGGACGCACCGCCGCAGATCCAGACGTTTCCCTTCGACTCCGTTTTTAGCTGATCGGCCAGGGCGGTCAGTTCCCCATTCCAGAAGCAGACATTCTCCCGATTTTCTCTCTGCCGGTGGGTCACCACATAACAGGGGCGGCCCTCGTAGGGCCAGATGTCCGGAGAGAGCGCCGTGACGATCTGATGGTACGTAGTCCAACCCATGACGATGGCTTCTACCGTCTCATAAAACGCCGGATAACTGCCGGAGGTATCCGGTTTGCTGCCGTCTCCCTCCAGCCAACTCACGCCGCCCTGCTCGTCCGCAATATATCCGTCCACACTCATGGCAAGATATAACACGATCTTTCCCACAATCATCCCCCCGCTGCCCCTATTGTACCCAATGGGCAAAAAAAGTGCAAGGTAAAAAAACATGACAGACAGTTGTGGTGTTCCTGTGGTATAATACAGAAAAATCAGGAAAGGCGGAGCTGCCGGAGCGGGAAGAGCCGGAGAGCAGCTTGGGGATTTGACTGAAACATTGGCCGATCGTTACAGGAGGAATTGACATGGCGTCCCATCCGGATTTTGTGAACTATATGGCCGAGCAGTTGCGGGAGGCCGGAGCCATCCGCAGCCGGAAGATGTTCGGCGAATATGGCCTTTATTGCGACGATGTATTCTTCGCCGTCGTCTGTGACGACCAGCTTTTCGTCAAGGTCACCCCGCAGGGCGAAGCGGCGTTTCCCGACCTGCCCAAGGCCCCGCCCTATGAGGGGGCCAGGGATTCCTTTCTGGTGGAGGATGTGGAGAACCGGGAACAGATGACGGAGCTGGTGCGTATCACCTGTGAGGCACTGAGAAGCGGGCCTCAGAGAAAGCGGAGGAAATGACCATGGTCTTTGACAACAAGAAAGAGCACAAGGAATTCTATCTCCCACCCAAGACGCCGGGCATCGTCAACGCGCCCGCTATGAGCTTTCTGGCGGCGCGGGGCCATGGCGAGCCTGAGAAGCAGGCCATGTGGTTTTAAGGGAGGGGCGAACAGAATGAAAGGCTTTACCCGCATGGAAACCCGTTTCTCCCTGTGCGGTCTCAACTGCGATTTGTGCAGTATGCATCTGGGCGGCTATTGTCCCGGCTGCGGAGGCGGAGCAGGCAACCAGAGCTGCACTATGGCTAAGTGCTCCCTGGAGCACGGGGGCATCCAGTTTTGTTGGGAGTGCCGGGAGTATCCCTGCCCCCGCTACGATGGCATCGACGATTGGGATTCCTTTGTCCCTCACCGGAGCCGACAGCAGGACATCGCCAAGGTCCGGGAACTGGGGCTGGAGGCCTATCTGGCTCAGTTGGGGGAAAAACGGGCGATCTTGGATTCACTTTTGGCCCGTTTCAACGATGGCCGCCGCAAAACTCTTTTCAACACGGCGGTCTATCTCCTGCCCCTGGAGGATTTGCAGTCCGTGATGGCTGATCTGAACAGCCGGACGGAGCTGGCTGGGCAATCTGTCAAGGAGCGGGCCCTCGCCGCTGTGGAGCTGGTCCAGCAGGCGGCGGACCGCCGGGGCGTCAGTCTGAAGTTAAACAAGAAACCGAAAAAGGGGGGATCCTATGGCGGCTTCCAGGGTGA
>DBFWXD010000533.1:0-3043 GCA_048215895.1 Eubacteriales bacterium | reverse complement strand
ATTCCACACGGGAATTGAAGCCGTACCAGCTCCAGTAGGGCTGCCCGCCCACATTTCCCACCTGACGTTTGGCCAGTTCCACCAGCTCCGGGTTGCCGGGGCGTGTGCCGTTTACAAACTCCACACCGTCCAAACTCTCGGATTCACTGGTATTTGTGGAGCCGCCGCCGAAGATCAGCGGCTTGTTGCCCAGCGTCTGCCGGTACACCTGATACATTTCCAGCTGGTCCGGGGTCAAAAGCTCTGTGGCAAGAGAGGAAATGGGGCGGCTCTCCAGCTTGACATGAAGAATCCGGTATTCGTATTCGTGGGTGTCGCCATCCTCGTCCGTATAGGTGCGAATCTGGATTTCCTCGGTGAGCGTCAGGGTATATTGGGCGGAAAACACGCGCTCCAGTTCGCCCTGGGCGCTGGACTGAGTGTACCCCTGCAAGACGGCGGAGAGAAACGCCGCCAGCTCATGGGGGTCATGCCCGATCATATCCAGGTCATAACGGTATTCGTCATATCCCGGATGGCTGCTTTCGATGTTGTCGATCTCGGCTTGCAGCGCCGTTTCTCTGGCGGCGTAATCGGCCTCCACCGCCAGCATTTCCGGGTCATCCGATGGATAAGTGGTGCCGGAGAGAACGGAACCGATGCTCTGCGCCATCATGGAGCAGGAGGACATGGTGTTGAGCAACAGGCAGATGAGAAGAAAAATAGCACCTACAAGCAAAAAGCCTTTTTTATGGCGCATAATAAATGCTCCGGCCTGCTGTGCCTTTTCCTTGACCGTCTTGGCAGCCTTGCCGGTCTTTTTTGCGGTGTTGGCGGTGTTTCCGGCGCGCTTGGCGGCGGCGTATTCCTTTTTGATGGCCTGTTTCTGCTGCCAGCGTGAAAACGGATTGCTGGTAAGCTGGGGATTTTCCCGCAGGGACTTTTGATACAGGGCATTTACATTGGCCTTTTCCAGCTTTTGCTCCGCCTGTGCCGCCTTGCGGTATGGCTTCAGCTTGTGGCTGCGGTAGCCTTCCCGGACCAGCCTAACGCCGGTCTCTGCGCTTTCCTCAGACTTGTGGGCGCTCTCCACGCCCACATTGTCCTGTTCCGTTTCACGGATTTCCTTATGGAGTTTCCCCAGCACCGCATCTCCCGGAGCATCCCGGACCGCATGGGACAGCTTGGAGGGCGGTTTTTTCTTGTCCTCCAGCACCAGTTTGGTGGTCACTTTGCCGGTCTTAGGGGCCACCGTCTTTTGCCGCACCTGCTTTTTGGGGATTTTCGCCTGCGCCCTGTCTGCTTTGGCGGCGGCCCGGTCAGCCTTGCGGATGGGCTTTTCCAGCGCCGGGTCAGCGCGTTCCTCGTCTGTAAAGTGCAGGCGCGGTTCCTTACGCATACCAGCCACCCGCCATCAGGTCATCCAGCAGCACACAGGTTTCCGCATATACCGGAATCTGAATGGTTTCTGCCGGAAAGACCGTTGTGGACAGGAAAAGCGCCATCAGGGTTCCTCTTGCCATGTCCCGATCCTGAATCGGGCTGCCCATAAACAGCTTGGGAACATCCGGTATGCCCACTGTCCAGATATGGTGAATCCGGGTAAATCCGGCGTAGCCCTTGGGTGTGAGACTTTTTGCTGTCTTTTCCTGCTCATAGCAGTAATGGACGGCGGCGCGAAGCAGTTCCACCATCTGCTCACAGCCGCTGACAGCGGCCAGAAGCAGACCTGCGCCTTTTTCAATTTCTTTCTTTGTCATGCTGTTCATCCTCCTTTTTTAAGTCCAACGGTTTGGTGGTCATTATGGCATAGAGTTCGGTGTTTTTCGGGAAGTGGTCCACGAAGGGCAGGATGGTGGAGCCGTAGAACAGCAGTCCTTCGCCCTCGCCGGAGTGGGTCACATAGGAAAGCTGGTGCGGGGAAATACCCAGCTGCTTGGCGAGGATCTGACGGTCTCCGCCTGCCTGGTTGAGCATATACACGAAGTCGGAGTTTTCAAAGATGTTCTCCACCTCGCGGCTGCTCAAAAGGTCTTTGACGTTCTGCGTGATACCGGTCGGGATACCGCCCCATTTACGGAATCGCTTCCAGATTTCCACCGTATAAGCGGCGGTCTGTTCCTCTTTCAGCAGCAGGTGCATCTCGTCGATGTAGTAACGGGTGGACTTATGGGCGGCGCGGTTGATGGTGACGCGGTTCCACACCTGATCCTGCACCACCAGCATCCCGATTTTCTTCAGCTGCTTGCCCAGTTCCTTGATGTCATAACAGACAATGCGGTTGTTGATGTCCACATTGCTCTGGTGGTTGAACACATTGAGGGAGCCGGTTACATAGATTTCCAGAGCTGTGGCGATGTACTGCGCCTCTTTTTCCTCCTGCGTCCGCAAGAGGTTATACAGATCCTCCAGAATGGGCATATTCTCCGGGTGCGGGTCGTTCAGATAGTCCTGATAGACCAGCCGCACACAGCGGTCGATGATGGTTTTCTGCACCGGCTGCAAGCCCTCCTTGCCGCCCACAATCAGCTCGCACAAGCTGAGAATAAAGTCGGACTTGAGGGACAGCGGGCTTTCATCGTCCGAATAGTCCAGGTTCAAATCCATGGGGTTGATGTAGTTGGTGGAAGTGGGCGAAATCTTGATAACCTGTCCATGCAGACGCTCCACCAGAGGGGCATATTCCGCCTCCGGGTCGCAGATGATGACATCATCCGAAGTGAGCAGAAAGCTGTTGGCGATCTCTCGCTTGGCGCTGAAGGACTTGCCGGAACCCGGCGTACCGAGAATCAGACCATTGGGGTTTTTCAGCAGCTTGCGGTCCACCATGATAAGGTTGTTGGACAGGGCATTGATGCCGTAGTACAGCGCTTCTTTCCCGTTCTGGAACAGTTCCTGCGTAGTGAAGGGCACAAAGATAGCTGTGGAACTGGTGGTCAGTCCTCGCTGAATCTCGATCTGATTGAGACCCAAAGGCAGGCAGCTCATCAGCCCTTCTTCCTGCTGGAAGTCCAGACGGGTCAGCTGGCAGTTGTATTTCTGCGCGATGGAGCTTGCCTGAAAC
>DBFWXD010000532.1:0-10324 GCA_048215895.1 Eubacteriales bacterium | reverse complement strand
AAAAGTGTAAGGGGCTGTGGTTGGAACCTTTCTGGAACCATCTTGTGGTAGGAGGCACACACCAATCCACAGCATCCCTTACAGTGTAGCACAGCCCTTGGAGAGGGGCTCTAATAACTACTACTCTATAATACAAGGAGGCCCAACCATGAAGCTGGCTGAGTTGTTTGGAAAAGGAAAAACCGTATTTTCCTGTGAGGTGTTTCCCCCCAAGCGGGACACCCCTGTGGACAGCATATACACAACCCTGGATGGACTGAAGGATATCCGCCCCGACTTTATCTCCGTCACCTACGGGGCCGGCGGCTCGAAAGTCAACCAGACCACCCGGGAGATCGCCTCTATCATTGAAAACCGTTATCACATCCCCGCCATGGCCCACCTCACCTGTGTGGCCGCCGGGAAGGAGGATGTGGACCAGCTCCTGGCCGACCTGAAAGCGGACGGTGTGGAAAACATCCTGGCCCTCCGGGGTGACGTCAACCCCGACTATCCGCCCAAAACCGATTTTACCTACGCCAGCGATCTGGTATCTTACATCCATTCCCGGGGCGACTTCGGCGTCTCCGCCGCCTGCTACCCGGAGGGGCACCTGGAAAGCCCAGACCTGGTCAGCGACATCCGTCACTTAAAAATGAAGGTGGACGCCGGTGCTCAGCACCTGGTCAGCCAGCTGTTTTTTGACAACGAGGACTTTTTCCGCTTTCTGGAGCGCTGCCGCATTGCCGGCATCAACGTCCCCATTGAGGCGGGCATCATGCCCGTGCTGTCCCAGGCCTCCATCCAGCGGATGGTTTCCATGTGCGGCGCCAGCATGCCCCGGAAGCTGACCAGGATTCTGGCCCGGTACGGCGACCATCCCGACGCGCTGCGGGAGGCGGGCATCGCCTACGCCATTGACCAGATCTCCGACCTCATCGCCGGCGGCGTGGACGGCATCCACCTCTACACCATGAATAACCCCGCTGTGGCCCGGCAAATCGCCGACAGCATCGCCTCCATCCGCCGGGTCTGAGCCGTCGCAAAATGTTCATAAATTTTTAAGGAGTCTTTTGTCGTTTTTTCCCGTCCAATGTGGTAGAATACCACCGACATCTGGAAAAGGAGGCATAGGGTGCGCCTATGAAACGACGGATTGCTCTGCTCACGGCCGCCGTCCTGCTCTGCCTGGGGGGCGGCTTTTTCTTATATCACACCGGCTTTTTCTCCGCCGCGTCCTCCACGGAGGCGCTGCGCAGCTACATTGACCGCTTTGCCCCGTACTCCCACCTGTGTTTTTTCCTGGTGCAGTTTCTCTCCGTGGTGCTGGCCCCCATCCCCAGCAACATCACCTCTGTGGCCGGAGGGGTGCTCTTCGGCACCTGGCCCTCCTTTTTCCTCACTTATGCGGCGGTCATTTCCGGCTCGCTGCTGGTCTTCTCTTTGGCCCGCGGGCTGGGCCGGGACTTTACCGACCGTTTGGTCAGCCGGAAGCTCTCGGAGAAGTATCAGTCTATTCTGGAGACGAAGGCCCCCATCTTCCTGGCTCTGGCCTTTCTCTTCCCCTTCTTCCCCGATGATGTCCTGTGCATCCTGGCCGGTCTTACCTCCATCTCCCTGCGGCGCTTTCTCATCATCATGCTGCTTACCCGTCCCTGGGGACTGCTGTTCTCCTGTGCCCTGGGCGGCTCCACCATTTCCATGCCCCTGTGGGCCATGATCCCCATTGCCCTGGCCGGACTGGGACTGTTCCTTTTGGGAATGCGCTACGGAAACCAGGTGGAGGAGGCCGTCTTACGCCGGTTTAAGCAGCATCAAAAACGGTAATACTGTCATTTGGAGCGGGCCGCCGGCTCGCTCCAAACTTTTTAACTTTTTTTCAATTTCCCTCTTTACAAACTCCCCAAGGTGTGCTAGTATAATGCCGTAATAAGAATTACTATTGTTAAGGAAAGGAGGCCGGCCATGGAGCGTGCCACACGATACAGTAAAAAGCGGGCGGATATGCTTACTCTGATTCAGTCCACCGACTGCCACCCTTCCGCGGAATGGGTCTATCAGAAGCTCAAGCCGACCCACCCCGACCTCAGCTTAGGTACGGCCTACCGGAACCTGATTTTCTTCCAAAACCACGGACTCATCCAAAGTGTGGGTGTGGTGCAGGGACAGGAACGGTTCGACGCCGTCACCCAGCCTCACAGTCATTTTGTTTGCGAATGCTGCGGATCCGTCATCGATCTGCCCAAGATCTCTCTGGACGCAGATCTGGACCAGTCCGTCAGCCGGCAATATGGGCTTGCAGTTTCCAGACATGAGCTCACCTTCCATGGGCTTTGTCCCACCTGCATCCAATCCAATCAACAAGAACCTGTATTAAATTAAGGAGGAATTCTATTATGAAGAAGTTTGTTTGTACTGTTTGCGGTTATGTTCACGAGGGCGACAGCGCTCCTGAGTTCTGCCCCCTGTGCAAGGCTCCCGCTTCCAAGTTTAAGGAGCAGGCCGGCGAGAAGACCTGGGCTGCTGAGCACGTTGTGGGCGTGGCCCAGGGCGTGGACGAGGAGATCATCAAGGGCCTGCGCATGAACTTCGAGGGCGAGTGCTCCGAGGTCGGTATGTACCTGGCCATGGCCCGTGTGGCTCACCGTGAGGGCTATCCCGAGATCGGTCTGTACTGGGAGAAGGCCGCTTACGAGGAGGCTGAGCACGCCGCCAAGTTCGCCGAGCTGCTGGGTGAGGTGGTCACCGACTCCACCAAGAAGAACCTGGAGCTGCGCGTGGACGCCGAGAACGGCGCTACCGCCGGCAAGTTCGAGCTGGCCAAGAAGGCCAAGGAGCTGGGTCTGGACGCCATCCACGACACCGTGCACGAGATGGCCCGCGACGAGGCCCGCCACGGCAAGGCTTTCGAGGGCCTGCTGAAGCGTTACTTCGGCTAATTAAAACCTGCTGCCGCCCCCTTGGATCTGCCAAGGGGGCGGTTTTCTCCCTTGATTTTCTCCCTACCTCTATGGTATGATTGCCTGTACCCATCCAATACTCAGTTTGAAAGGGGGGCAATCCCATGGACGAACCGATCATCATTCACCCCCAGCTCTCCCCAGAGGGACGGGTCATTGCCGTCAGTGACATCCACGGAAACCTCCCCTTTTTCTCCGCTCTGATGGACAAAATCGCTCTAAGTCCCCGGGACAGTCTGATTTTGGTGGGCGATATGATCGAAAAGGGCCGGGACAGTCTGGCTCTGCTGCGCCATCTGATGGAGCTCTCCCGCACCCACACCCTCTATCCCCTGTGTGGAAACTGCGACGGGCTGGTGCTGCACTTTTTTGAAACCGACGCCCTGGACGACCGGTTTTTCACCTCTTACCTCCCCCAGCACCCGGAATCCACCATCCGTCAGCTGGCCCGGGAGGGGGGCTTTGAGCAGCTGGAGGACCTGCCCCGGCTGCGCCGGGACCTGCGCGCGGCCTACCCGGAGGAGTGGGCGTGGCTCAAATCCCTGCCCACCATTCTTGAGACTGACAAGTTGGTCTTTGTCCACGGCGGAGTCCCCTCCCTGGAGCATATGGAGCGGCTCAACCGCTGGCGCTGCATGAAAAACGACGATTTTCTCTCCCAGGGCCATTCCTTCGACAAGTGGGTGGTGGTAGGCCACTGGCCGGTGACCCTCTACAACTCCCACATCCCCTCCGCCGCTCCCATCCTTCTCCCCCACCGGAAGATCGCTTCCATCGACGGCGGCTGCGTGCTGAAGGCGGACGGCCAGCTCAACGCCCTGATTCTCCCCTCCCCCGATTCCCAGGAATTTACCTGGACCGCCTGGGACGGACTGCCCACCGGGACCGCCCTGGACTCCCAGACTCCCAGCCGGGACAGCCTGAACATCCGCTGGGGCCGCTCCGCTCTGGAGCTGCTGAAGCCTGGGGAGGAGCTGTCCTGGTGCCGCCATGCGGAGACAGGCCGGGAGCTTTGGGTGCTGAACGCCTATCTGCGTCAGGGCCCCAATGGCCTGTGGTGCGAGGACTCCACCGATTATCGCCTCCCAGTATCCCCCGGCGACCGTCTCACCGTGGTTTGGCAGACTAAGGATGGCTTCCTGTGCAAAAAGGACGGAGTTACCGGATGGTACTTTGGCCGTATGGGCCATATACAATGAGAAAGAGCCGGGCAGGGCGTGTCCTCTGCCTCGAGCCGGAAATAAGGATTTGAATTTATGTTAGACTTCAAACCTCTGCAATTAGAGGATCTTCCCAAGCTGCGGCCGTTCTTTGGATACAGCGGCAGCCGCATCTGCGACACCACCCCCGGCACTGTATTCATCTGGCGGGATATGTATAAAACCGAGTGGGCCATCTACGACGGCTCCCTTTACTTCAAGGTACTCTACCCCGGTCTGGGCGAGACCTTCACCCTCCCCCTGGGCGGCGGGCGTTGGGAGCACTATACCCAGATCGCCGCCTACTGCTGCCGCCGGAACATGCCCATCGCCTTCTATCCCGTCCCCAAGGACGAGCTGGAGCGGCTTCAGGAGTTTTTCCCCAACAGCGCCGCCCTGGCCGAGCGGGACAACTTCGACTACCTGTACCGGGCGGAAGACCTGAAATACTTCCGGGGCAAAAAGCTCAGCGGCCAGCGCAACCACGTGAACAAGTTCCTGAAAACCTATGGGAACTGGCTGTTCCGCCCCATCGAACCGGCGGACATCCCCCAGGTGAAGGCCTTTCTGGACCGCTATGCCAGCCGGTGGGACAAGTCTGCCGCCACCTTCCACGAAGACATTGCCAAAACCCACGAGGTGCTGGACAACTACCAGGCCTATGACCTCCTGGGCGGAATGCTCCTGGTGGATGGGGAGATTGTGGGCTTCTCTCTGGGCGAGATCATCGGCGATACCCTCTTCACCCACATTGAAAAGGCAGACCGTGACTATGAGGGCTGCTACCAGATGCTGGTGGCCCAGTTTGCCCAGCAGTTTGCCCATGAGGGGGTCTCCTTCATCAACCGGGAGGACGACACCGGCGATCCGGGCCTGCGCACCAGCAAGCTGTCCTACCACCCCGTTGCCCTGCTGGAAAAATACACCGTCACCGTGGAAGAACCCTGCTCCTTCTGCTAAAAAAGAAAAACCGGTCCCGGCCAAATTGGCCGGGACCGGTTTTTGTTATCCTTCCAGAACGCCCTTGGCCGCGTCCAAATCATTGGCCACAACCAACAGCACCGAAGCGCCCTGCTGTTCCACCAAAGCCGCCTCCAGCTTGGGAATCTCCCCGGGGCGGTAGCTCTCGTTGGTGGAAATCTGCCCATCCACATAGGCCTTCAGCGCCTCCAAAGCCTTGCCGGCCTTGTCCTCGTCAGACAGCACCAGCACCGCTCCCTCCTCACAGGTGGCGCCCGCCGAACGCTGTACCGCGCAGTCGGTCAAATCCTCCCGGGTCAGGCCGTAATCCCCCAGCTTATAGAGGGCAAAGGCGGTGTCGCCGTCCAGCTCCTCCAGGGTCTCGGAAAACGCGCCGGCCTCTACCATGGCGCTTACCAGGTCGGTGGAATAGGCCTTTGCTTCCTTGCCTGCGCCGCAGCCGGCCAGCGCAAACACGCCCATGGCCGCAGCCAGAGCCAATACCATCCATTTTTTCATGTTTTGTTCCTCCTTAAACCTCAGCCTTACGCAGCAGTCCTACGCCGATGGGGGTAGGACCGGTGTGAACGCCGATGGTCATTCCAATCTGATAGGGCTTTTTCACTTCCGGGCGGTCACAGCCCCGCTCCAACAGGCCCTCATAGACCCGCTGGGCAAACTCCCGGTGTTCCTCCTGATCCAGACCAAAGCCCGTGGCCAGGATGTAGGTATTCAGGTCCAGCTTCTCCCGCTCCACATACCGGAAAAAGAGCTCCCGCACCCGAACCAGCGACTTCTTCCGCCCCTGGGCAATGCCGTCGGTGACCAGCTCTCCGTTTTCATATCCAATGAGGGGCTTTACCCGCAGCAGCGTCCCCGTGGTAGCCGCCGCTTTGCCGATTCTTCCCCCGTGGCGCAGATAGTCCAGATCGTCAGTGGTAAAGAAGATCCGGCCGGTCTGGGGCAGCTGCTCCAAAATGTCAACCGCCTGCTCCAGCGTCAGGTCCAGATCCCGCAGCCGCACCGCCTCCTCCACCAGCAGGCCCTGCAGCACCGTGGCCAGTCTGGAATCCATCACGTAGACCTGCGCCTGAGGAACCTGCTCCCGCAGCTCTTCGGCTGAGTTTCTGGCGTTCTGGTAGGAGCCGCTGAAGCGGGCGTTGAGGCAGATGCACAAGATGGGAATGCCTTGCCGCGCGATGGGGTAAAATGCTTCCAGGTAATCCTCCATGGTGGGCATGGAGGTTTTGGGAAAGACTCCGGGCATCGCCGCCATACGCTGATAGAATTCCCGTGTGGAGATGTCTCGTTCCTCCCGGTAATAGGTCTCGTCCCCCAGAGCGGCGTAGTAGGATACCAGCTCTACGCCAAGGCTCCGGCACCTCTCCCGTCCCAGATCACAAGAGCTGTCACTCACAATTTGGAACTTCATACGCTTCTCCTTCGTTCCGTGGCCCACTGCCTCTCTCCAGGGCCGTAGTTGGGCTTCGCCCGGTGGGAATTAGCGTAAAGTATACACCTTTTTTGTGGAAAACTCAACTGCAAATTGTGCCGTTTTTCCTATTTTCTGTCTCTGCTGCCCGCTTGCTCCGCACTTTTCCCGCTGGTCTTCTTTCGGCCTCTCCAGAGCTCCATGGCCCAGCAGCACAGGGGCAGAAGATAGAGGTAAAAGGCAAAGGGCAGCGCAGACAGCCCCACCCCCATGGTGGTCAGGGGCACACTGCAGGCAATGGCCCAGGGGACCAGGCCCGCCAGGTTAATGACCGTGTTTCCGATGTTGGCCGCCAGCTCCATGGGGGGCAGTCCCCGGCGGTGGTATTCCTCCCGGGTGAGCTGCGCACTGAGAACCGTACCTACCGTCTGATTGCAGAAGAGCATGCAGGTGCCAAAGGACAGCAGAATGTGGGTGGCAAACACACCGATC
The DNA here is from genome assembly GCA_048215895.1 of Eubacteriales bacterium. Classification (GTDB taxonomy): domain Bacteria; phylum Bacillota; class Clostridia; order Oscillospirales; family Oscillospiraceae; genus Lawsonibacter. The sequence goes on along the minus strand of DBFWXD010000532.1, from coordinate 3,302 downwards.
CGGTCCATGAGGGGACCCATTTTCTCTGTCGCCGGGTCCAGAAAGCCCGTCCCGCTGAACAGTCCGGAATAGGCACAGGACAGCACCACAATGATCGCCACATCCAGCATGGAAGAAAGGCCCCCGCCCGACAGAATATCCCGCAGCTCCGGCTCCGTCGCTTCATAGCCCGCCACGCAGGCCCACAGCAGCTGCACCGGGTCCATCTGCTGAATCAGCAGTGCGCACAGTACGGACAAAACACAGCTGACCAGAATCGCTCCCACTGCGCTCACCCGCAGCCAAGGCAGCGCCAGCAGCGCCACCGCAGGCAGAATGACCGGCCAGCTCAGTCGAAATCCCGTGGACAGCGCCTGCAAAATCTGCCCATCCACCTGGTGAATGGGGTAAACCGGGGACAAAATACCATAAAGAATCAATGTGATGGAAAAGGGCAGCAGCGTGTCCCGCCACATACGGCTGCGGAAGGACCGGTCGTCCACTCCCGACACCGCTGCGGCCACCGCCGCGGCAGAGGAGGCCGGTGAGAGCCGCTCTCCCACATAGATGCCGGACATGATGGCTCCGCTGGCCGCCAGCAGGTTGGCCCCGCCGCTGCGGGCAATGGTCATCAAAATCACGCCCGCGGTTCCTACCACGCCGAAGGAGCTTCCAAAGGCCATGCTGAACAGGGCGGGCAGCAAAAAGGCTACCAGCAGGAACGTGTTGGGGGTTATGAACGAAACGCCCGTCCGAACAAAAAAGGCTACGGTTCCTCCCGCCCGCCACAGGGCTGTGAGCAGGCCGATGCGCAGCAAAATCCGCAGCACTTTTCCCGCGGTTTTCATCTCCTGCGCTGCCATGCGGCTCAATTCCCGGACAGAATAGCCCCGGCGCAATCCCACCAGTGCAAAGCACACCAGCCCCGCCAGCAGCGCCCAGGACAGGCTCTTCCCCAGCACCATACAGGCCGCCACACAAACCAGAAACACCAAAAATGCAATGATCAGATCCATGTTTCCCATCCTCTCCGGCCCCATTGTAGCACCGGAAACGCCGTTTGTCATCCGCTCCGGTTCGTTTCCCCCATGAATTTCTGCAAAAGCCCCATGGATCTCGGGATTCTTTCCTCCCCTTCCCCCTTTCTTTTCCACACTTGGTGTGCTATAATAATTTGAGTTTGTATGTAAAGGTTGGAGTATCTCGTGGGCAATGTAACACTCATTGGAATGCCGGGTTCCGGCAAAAGTACCGTTGGCGTTCTGCTGGCCAAGTTTTTGGGCTATGGTTTTTTGGATGTGGATCTTGTCATCCAGCAGCAGCAGGATGCGCTTCTTCAGGAGATCCTGGACCGCCGGGGGGTGGCGGCCTTTTTGGATGCGGAGGAGCAGGCTGTGCTGGGCCTTCAGTGCGACGAGCACGTGATTGCCCCCGGCGGCAGCGCCGTGTGCCGTGAACGGGCGGCCCTCCACTTGAAGGAGCTGGGCCCGGTGGTTTATCTGCGGGTGGAGCTGGAGGAGCTCCAGCGCCGCATTCAGAATCTGTCCACCCGCGGCATCGCCATGGAGCCGGGCCAGACCCTGGCCGATGTGATGGCCATGCGCGCCCCCCTTTACGACAAATATGCCGATCTTATCATCGACTGCCCCGCCGGACAGAGCCTGGCACAGACTGCCCAGATGGTTTTGGACCAGCTGCGGCAGAAGGGTCTGCTCCCCTGAACCGGCGTTGCGTCAGGGCAGTGGCATCGGCCCATTTTCACCCCAGCCCGCAGGGAAACGCGGGCCGGCCAGGCATGGGCCCGGCTGAATGAGTAAAGGAAGTAATGCATGACATTTCGTGATTTGGGGCTCAAGGCCCCCATTCTGCGTGCCCTGGAGGAGCAGGGCTACGCCAAGCCCTCTCCCATCCAGGAGAAGGCCATCCCCCCCGCTCTGATCGGGCGGGACGTACTGGGCTGCGCCCAGACCGGCACAGGCAAGACCTGTGCCTTTGCCACCCCCATTCTTCAGCGGCTGGATGCCGCCCCCCAGAAGTCCCGGAACATCCGGGCTCTGATCCTCACCCCCACCCGGGAGCTGGCCATTCAGATCGGCGAGAGCTTTGAGGCCTACGGCAAATACCTGAAGCTGCGCCACGCGGTCATTTTCGGCGGTGTAGGACAGAACCCCCAGGTGGAAGCCCTCAAAAAGGGTGTGGACATTCTGGTGGCTACCCCCGGACGGCTGATGGACCTCTACCAGCAGGGCTTTGTCTCCCTGGAACACCTGGAAATTTTTGTACTGGATGAGGCCGACCGCATGCTGGATATGGGCTTTATCCACGACGTGAAGAAAATTCTCAAATGGCTGCCCGCCCAAAAGCAAACCCTCTTCTTCTCCGCCACCATGCCCCCGGAGATCACCGACCTGGTGAACTCCCTGCTGCATGACCCGGCCAAGGTGGCGGTCAACCCCATTTCCTCCCCTGTGGAAGCCATCCGCCAGTCGGTTTACTTGGTGGACAAGGGGAACAAAACAAACCTCCTGGCCTATCTCATGGAGACCAAGCACGTGAAAAACGCCCTGGTCTTCACCCGCACCAAGCACGGGGCCAACAAGGTGGCCCGGGACCTGGGCAAGCTTGGAATTTCCGCCGCCGCCATTCACGGCAACAAGAGCCAGACCGCCCGGCAGCAGGCCCTGTCCGACTTTAAGGCCGGAAACATTCGCTGCCTGGTGGCCACCGACATCGCCGCCCGGGGACTGGACATTGAGGCCCTGTCTCATGTGTTCAACTATAACCTCCCTGAGGTCCCCGAGACCTATGTGCACCGCATCGGCCGCACCGGCCGGGCCGGCAAGGGCGGCGAGGCCATTGCTTCTTGCGATTTTGGGGAAAAGCCTCTGCTCCGGGACATTGAAAAGCTTCTGGGCAAGCCCATCCCCCAGGTGGCCGATCACCCCTATCCCATGACCAACTTCGAGGCTCCCAAGCGGGACAAAAACGGCAAGATCATCAACGAGGAGGACGCCGAGGCCCGCCAGGCCGCCCGGGAACTGCGTCAGCAGCGCCAGCAGGCTGCCCAGGCCGCCAAGAAGGCGGAAGCAACCCGGGAACTTTCCTACCCCGCCCCGGAGGATGTGCTCCCCACGGAGGAAGGCAAGGCCAAAAAGTCTCGCCGGCGCAGGAAAAAGAGCGCTGCCTCTCAGCAGGCTCCCGCTCCTTCCGCTCCCGCTAAGGCCGCTGAACCGGCAGAGCCCGCCGCTCCCATTCAGCGCTCTGCGCCCCCCAAGCGCGGTGTCCGCTCCGGCACCTTGATGAACACCGGAGACGCTATGCCC
>DBFWXD010000531.1:0-6560 GCA_048215895.1 Eubacteriales bacterium | reverse complement strand
CCCTGCAGCCGTACCTGGGCACAAACCTGGTTGCCGTGCTGCTCAACGATATGGACGAGCCGCTGGAGAGCAAGATCGTAAGCGACATTGCCACTTCCCTGCCCGGTGAGACCTGGGATAAAACCACCGTGACCTTCAGCCAGAAGGGAACGCGGGTTCTGGTGTACCCCTTCAGTGTGGACGACGCTCTCTATTTTGAGGGCCTGCCCATTACGAAGGACGACTTCTCTTCCGATGGGAACGGAAACTTCACGCTGACTTATCGAATGAGCCAATATGACACAGCAATGCAGCTGCTGATCACGGCATATTCCAATGACGGCGGCAGCCTGAATGGAACTTCCTTCACCGCTGTTGGCTCCACAGCGGTCAGCCTCCAAGAGCTGCGTATGCAGGGCGCACAGCCCAAGACGATTGTCATGCAGGTAGGCAAAAATCACTTCACCCTGACCCTGGAGCCCACGGACTATGGTTCCGGCCATGCCCAGATTCCCACCATCACCGAGCAGCCTCAGGACGCCGCCTATTTCGTGGGAGACAAGGCAAAGGCACTGAGTATCAAGGCCCGCGTCTCGGACGGCGGCACCCTCAGCTATCAGTGGTACCGGACCGATCTTCTGACCAGCGGTTCGCAGGCGGAAGCAATTTCCGGCGCCACCGGATTCTCCTACCTCCCGCCCACGGACAGCCCGAGCACCTTCTCCTACTACTGCCAGGTGACCAACACCCTTCCCTCCGGAGAGTCTGTCTCGACAGTCAGCCATACGGCGGTCATCACGGTAACCGAGCAGGCAGCCGCAGAATACCGCATCACCTTTGATCCTGCCGGCGGTACCTGTTCCACCTCCAGTGCTTTGACCGTAGACGGGAAACTCTCTCAGCTGCCTGAGGCGACCCGGGAAGGCTATACCTTTGACGGGTGGTTTACCCAGTCCATCGGCGGCGATGAGATCACTCCCGATACCGTCTTTACAACCAACGCAACCATCTACGCACACTGGACGAAAGAGGACGAAAATCCCGGCGGCGGCGAATCCGGCGGAAGCAGCCAGGGCAGCACCTCTTATTACCGGATTATCGTGGAAGAAAGCGGAAACGGCGAAGTCACTGCCAACCGGATCAGCGCCAGTGCAGGCACTACCATCACGCTGACTGTCACTCCAGACGAAGATTTCCGAATTGCTGACCTGTCTGTGACAGACAAAAACGGAAAAGCGATTGCACTGAATCATAAAGCGGATGGCACCTATACCTTTACCATGCCCGCCAGTGCCGTCACGGTGCGAGCGTCCTTTGCTGAAATCACCCAGTCCGGCCCGCTGTTTGCGGATGTGTCCTCCGACGCCTATTACTACGATGCGGTCAATTGGGCGGTGGCCAACGGTGTTACCAGCGGAACCAGCGCCAATATGTTCAGTCCCAACAGCGTATGTACCCGGGCACAGATGGTGATGTTCCTGTGGCGTGCTGCCGGTTCCCCCACACCTCACAGCGGTGTCAATCCCTTTGAGGATGTTTCCACGGACGCTTACTACTACACCGCAGTACAATGGGCGGTGGAGCAGGGCATCACCGGCGGTACCAGCGCCACCACCTTCAGTCCGGATGAGATGGTTACCCGCGGTCAGACCGTCACCTTCCTGTGGCGCTATTCCGGCTCCCCGGAAGCCAGCGCCAGCAGCTTTACCGATGTCGCGGCTGACGCCTACTATGCAACCGCGGTAGCTTGGGCAGCCAAAGAAGGTATCACCAGCGGTACCAGCGCTACTACGTTCAGTCCGGATGCTCCCTGCACCCGTGCACAGATTGTGACGTTCCTGTATCGTGTGCGGTAAATAGCCTTACGCTGAACTTGTGACGCTTGCGCCACGGCGACCAAAGCCCCATCGGCTAAGCAATGCTTGCAAGGTTTGCATGCAGTCGAACGAAATAAGAATCAGAAGGGGCCGGAATTCGTTCCGGCCCCTTCTCTTCTCCCCCACTATTCCCACATCAAGAATAACCTGACAGAACGATTCCTGTCCTATAACCAGAAGGGCACTCCTTGTAAAAAGGAGTGCCCTTCTGTGGAATAATCCTGGGGGGATCATGAAACGATTCTTTTACACTTTTACGGTTCTCAAAGGGATGCCTTTCTTCTGTGTAAGACACAAATAGGAATCACAGGCATCCGTGCACTCAGGCATTAACAAAGGTCAGAGTATAGGTCTGCGTGGTCTTCCCATCCGGGCCAGTCACAACGATTACCGCAGGAGAGGCCGTGGAAACGCTCACAGGGCAGCGGCTGGAGGCAGGCTTGCCATTGACCGTCATGCCGGTGATACGCTCAGACATGGCCACGGGGGTGAAGGTGACCGTAGACTGGAAGGAGTTGACCTTTACATCATAGTTGTACTCAAAGGGTACAAACTTATTGGGGATCACATACTTCAGCCGGCCATCGGGCAGCTTATCGTCCACGGTATCAAAGCCGGTCTTGTACTTAAAGTCATGGCCCACCAGGGTGGCGTTCTTGAAGGTAATGTTGCTCAAGTGGGCGTTGGTCTTATAGTCAAAATACAGGCCGTCTTCCGGCAGAGCATTCTTTCCGGTCCGGTCCGTCTCCAGACGGTAGTAGGTCTCGCCGTCGTACTTGCCCTTGTACTCCGCCCGGATCTGCTGGCCGCTCTGGGTCAGGCCGGTCCAGTTGAGGGTCTCATACTCGTTGCCGTCCTGGGACATCAGCGTACCGTCGCCTCTGCGGTTGTCGGTCAGCACAGCGCCGCCGTAGTTGACAAACTTCTGCAGGCACTGCTCCCACATAGTCAGGTAGTCGCCGCCGCAGCCAATGCGGTTGTGGCCCGTGTAAAGCTCTTTCACCTGTCCGCCGTCCTTGGTATAGATATCCATCAGCTGCTGGTGCAGAGACATCATCAGATCCTGCTTCACTCCGGTAGCTCCGGTATTGTCCGCCACCCAGTAGCGGTTGACGGCGTAAATATCAGAGGAGAACAGCAGTCCAGTCTCACGGCTATAAAGCAGGATCGAAGCGTCTTCGTGGCCGGGCAGGCGGACGACTTCAAACTTGCAGTTGCCCAGATCAAACACATACCCCTCGTCCACAACGTGTACGTTGCTGCCGGAATAGGTGCCCGTCTTCTCCGAGTCGATGACCGGATTTCCGCTGGTGTATTTTTTGTTGTAAACCTGGAGCGTCCAGCTGCCGTCCACGGGGCCCACACGGTCGCAGAAATAGATGTCCATACCGGCCACATAGCAGTCAGGCATGGTGCCGTTATGGTCGCCGTGGTTGTGTCCCATGACAAAGACAAAGGGCTTGGTGGCGATCTCCTTCACCCGGTCCAGCAGGGTGATGGTGGTATTGGTGGGCATCAGGCCGTCGAAGAGAATACCCATCTTGCTGCCCTCAATGTAGTAGGCAGCCGCCTGGAAGTTGTCGAAGAAGCGATAGACCGCAGGATATTTCGGGCCCGCGTCGTGGAGCTTATCAAAGGCAAAGTCATGCCATGCGGGACGCTCAATGCGCCACATAAAGCTGCTGACCGGGCTGTTCTCCATACCGGGCTTGGTGGCATAACACTCCACGTCAACCAGGAAGTAAACATCGTCATAGGGCAGGTCCTTGTTGTTGTTCAAACCAAAGCAGGGGTCGGTGGAGTAGCCGGGAATGTAGTCATACCACTCGCTCCAGCCGGTTCCGATGTACACGCCCACGCCGCGGTCCTGCACGAACAGGCCATTGAGCTCCTTGTGGGAGTACTTGTCCACTTTGCAGCGCCAGTGGATGGTGGCGTCCTTGGTGGCAGTCATCCACTCAGGACGGACGCGGACAAACTTCCGGTGGCTGACGGGCATGGCCCAGACAGGGCAGACAACCTTGCGGTCAATGTTCTCGATGATGATGCGCGCCTCAGTATCGGTAATGCCGTCCTTGGGGTTCAACGTGGTGTTGGTACGACCCCGCATGAAATTACGGCCCACCAGAATGTTCAGGGCGTCATATGCATCCTGGTCGATGTTCTTTACATCGTCAAAGCCGGAGATGTAGTCGGTATCCAGCTTCTCCATTTGGAATGCACTGACCAGAATCACCGCGGCATCTTCCCGGGTCATTTCGGACATGGGATAGAACATATCCTGGGAGGAGGCGGCAGTCAGCACACCCATGTCCAGCGCGGACTCGATGGGCTTGACATAATCGGAATTCCCGGTCACATCAAAGTAGTTACGGACCCGCTCGGTCTTCATGATGTTGCCCTGGGCATCGATGTCGGTGCCATCGTCCATCACGGCATTGTAGTGAGGCCAGCCAAAATAGTTGGCCAGACGGATCATGAATGCCCCACGGGTCATGGGGGCGTCCACCTCGATGGAGTGAGCTCCGGCGGTCTGACCGGTATGGAAGGTAACATCAAATTTGTCATCGCCCAGAGACCAGGTCACCGTAACGTCATAGCCGCCCACACCGTCGCGCATCTTCACGGTTCCGTCAATGTCAACCGAAACCAGATGCTTGTTGCTGGTGCGCCAGGTTCCTTCTGTCTGAACCTCGCCATTGCACACGGCAACCAGCTTGATGGGCTGAACAAACTCCAGGGTATACGTTTTCCCCTTCATGTTCTCGGTGATACCCTCGATGTAAATGCCGTCGCCCTTTTTGCCGACGGTAGACGTACCGCTGGTTGTGGTATCGGCCGCCGACGAAGTCAGAATTCCGCCGGGCAGAAGCGTTACCAGTCCGATGCCGGCAGCACTTGCAGCCAATCCTTTCACAAAGTCACGGCGTGTAATGCCGTTACGGTTGTCCGTATTTCCCATCTACAATTCCTCCCTGTTTTTCATATTTGAAACCTGTCGGCCCTGGCGGGTTTCCAGGCTCTATCCTTCCCAATCAGTCAGCCGCCTCTTCCGCCTCCCGCTTCAGTTTCCGGCGGAACACGATCTTGCACAGGATAATGCTGGCGTAAAACAAAACAACCAGCGGCACTGCCACAAGAATTTGCGAGGTCACGTCCGGAGGCGTAATAATTGCCGCGACCGTCAGAATAATCAGGATGACATATTTGAAGTTTTTCTGCAGTGTACTTGGCTTTACCAAACCGATGCCGGTGATGGATACCAGTACGATCGGGGTCTCAAAAATGACGCCGAATGTGACCATGGTAGACAGCAGATACCCGATGTAGGACTGAACCGACACCATAGCCTGCACCGTTCCGGTTGTATTGAGCCGGGCAAAAAAGCTCAGCAGAATCGGCAGAACAATCGCAAAGGAAAAGGCCGCGCCCAGCGCAAACAGGACCAGCCCCACCAGCATAATGGCCACAAAGCCAATCCGTTCTCTGCGTTTCAGCCCCGGCCGGACAAAGCGCCAGATCTCATAGGCGATCACCGGCACCGCAACCACAATGCCGCCCACAAACGCCACATTGATGTAGGACATCAGCAGCTCTGCCGGCGCAATGTAGACAAACGAAAAATACCGTCCCTGTTCCAGCAGGTGATTGGTAAACCATTCGGCCTGACTCAGGCATCCGGAAAAGGCAATCAGGAATGCCGCCACACACACAATCAGACGCCGCCGCAGTTCCTTCAGATGGTTCAAAAGCGACATTCTTCCTTCATCGGGAAGGTCGTCTCCCCTGCCGCCTTTTTTCAGAAACGGTCCTCGCTTTTTGGAGGATGCCTGCTTTTCTGTCCTCCGAGCGGCAGGGCTTGTCTCCTGTGCTCGCTGGGTCTTACCCGCAGCCGCTTGCGCAGCACAGGTCTTGGTCCCAGCTGCTTGTTGCTCCATCGGCATGGTTATTCCTCTTCCGTCGACTTCTTTTCCACGCCGCTTTCTGCAACCGCACTGCTCTTCTTAAAGTTTCCGATGGTCTGCCCCAGGGCTTTGCCCAATTTTGGAAGCTTGGTTGGGCCGAAAATGAGAAGCGCAATGCCCAAAATCAGCAGCAGTTCCGTAGTACCCAGTCGTCCAAACATCTTAAATTCCTCCCAATTTTTATGGCATAACAGCCGATTTTAAGAAGCCTGTTTTACTTCCGGATCATCTTGGTCCGATTCCTCTTTGATCTCCTCAGCGGTCTCAGAAGCCTCAGCCTGAACCGACTCCTTTTTCTGAGAAGCTTCTGCTTTTTCGATGGGCTCGTCTTCCTCCATCAGCTCATCCCAGTTGGTGCTGTCGGCATAGTGCTTCAAGGTTCCAACCGCTTTTCCTGCCATTTTACCCAGCGCAGGAAGCTTGGCCGGACCAAAAATCAATAGTGCCACCAGCAAAATCAGGATCAGTTCTCCGCTTCCAATTTTCCCCATAAATTATCTCCTCCCAAACACGTTAATATGGGTTTTTCACGTTGGATTCGCCGTGTTTCGTGCCGCCAAAGGCACCCGCTGATCTTCTCCCAGGGCGCTTTTGGTTCGTCAATTCTCACAAAGAAAAACAGCCTCTCATTTCTTTTTTGCATCGTAGCATAAAACGATTTGGATGAAAATTTCATGTTTCGCATGGAATCATGAGAATTTCGAATAATATGGTCTAATTCGCTAAAGCCATGATGATA
>DBFWXD010000530.1:0-3868 GCA_048215895.1 Eubacteriales bacterium | reverse complement strand
TGTCGATTCCTGCACTATACAGCTATTCAAATCAGTTTTCCGTACTCCTCGTCGCTGACCGCCTCCAGCCACTGGTTGGAGCAGTCCTCTCCGGGCACCTCCAGGGCCAGGTGAGAGAACCAGCTGTCCGGAGCCGCACCGTGCCAATGCTTTACCTCCGGGGGAATGTTGACCACGTCTCCGGGCTGGAGCAATTGGGCCGGCTTGCCCCACTCCTGGTAATAGCCCTGGCCGGCCACACAGACCAGAATCTGTCCGCCGCCCTTTGCGGCGTGGTGGATGTGCCAGTTGTTGCGGCAGCCCGGTTCAAAGGTCACATTGTACACCCCCACCTGGCTGGTGGACAGCGGCTGGAGATAGCTCTGCCCCACAAAATACTGGGCAAATCCATCGTTGGGCGCTCCGATGGGAAACACCATTTCCTTCTGGTGCTGTTCCTTGCCCTCATCGCCTGCTTCCTCCGCCCAGACCTCCTTGGCCATGCGGAAGGCCGCCCAGGCCTTGGGCCAGCCTGCGTAAAAGGCGGCATGGGTCAGCACCTCGGCAATTTCCTGCCGGGTCACACCGTTTTTCTTGGCTGTGGCCAGGTGATATTGAAAGGAGCTGTCCACCAGCCCCTGGGCCATCAGGGCTACTACCGTTACCAGGGAGCGGTCCCGCAGAGAGAGCTTGTCCTCCCGGCTCCACACCTCTCCAAACAGCACATCATCATTGAGCTGGGCAAATTTGGGAGCAAACTCCCCCAGGGCATCCCGACCCGCCGTCTGCTTTACTGCCATGTGAAACACCTCGTTTGCTTCGGATTAAATCTGTTTTCCCATCTCATAGGCCGCCTTCAGCGCCTGGTGGCCCTGGATCTCCCCTACATCAGTTACACCACCGGCAAAGACCGTACCTGCCAGGCGGGTCCGCTCAAAACAGTCGATCCAGCCCTGCAATCCGGTGACTGCCCCGTCCACTGTGTGCTCCTCCTGCTCCGCCGCTGCGGCCAGCAGGTAGATGTCCCGGAACTGATATTCCGCGGAATAGAGGGGATTGGACCGGTCCAGCAGGGTCTTCATCTGTCCGCACATCCCATAGTAATAGATGGGGGTGGCAAATGCGATCACCTCCGCCCCGCACATGCGCTGGACGATCTCCGCCGCATCGTCGTGGATGATACAGCGCTGCGTCTTCTGGCAGCTCAAACATCCCTTGCAAAACTGGATGTTCTGGTCAAACAGAGAAATTTTTTCCACATCGTGTCCCGCCTCTTTGGCCCCCCGGACAAACGCATCCGCCAAAGCGTCTGAATTGCCGCCCTTTCGGGGACTGGTGGACAGGACCAAAACCTTCTTGCTCATAACCGCGCCTCCTTATCCGTGCTCGTTTCCATACGATTCCTTCTTGGATGATCCTGATTGTAGCACTCCGCGTCACGAATAGCAAATACCTATCTATCATAGTTCACCATGCTCAAAAGCTATGGATTGTCCTTGCCGATCAAGACAGCAAAACGCCCGGATCATATGACCCGGGCGTTTTGCCAATCAGTTGGTTATCTCTCAAGCAGCCAGTTCTTCCTGGAGGATGGAAGCCAGGCCGTTGGTGTCGGCGTCAATGGACTTGTACAGATCCTGCACCGCGGGGATGGCCAGGATTTCATCAAAGAAGCTCTGATCATACTCGATGAGGGTCATGCCCTTTTCCACCAGAAGCTCCTTGTTCTGGGTGTCGATGTCCACAAGCTGCGTGCGCATCTCGTCAATGGCCTCAGACACGGCCTGCTCCAGAGCAGTCTGGTACGCGGGGTCCAGAGCCTCCCAGGAGTCCTTGTTGATGCTCAGCTGGTTCACATACAGGATGTGGTTGGTGCAGGCCAGGTAGTCCTGAACCTCAAAGAGGTTGGCGCCCACGATGGTGTCGGCGGCATTTTCCTCGGCTCCGATATTGCCGGACTGGAGGGCGAAGTACACCTCGTTCCAGGCCATGGGAGTGGGCTCGGCACCGATGGCCTCCCAGAACGCCATGTGGTTGGTGTTCTCCATGGTACGGATCTGCAGGCCCTCAAAGGAGGCCAGATCCTGCAGGTTGGTGTTGGCGGTGGTCAGACGGAAGGTGGCGTTCTGCAGGAAGCCCAGCAGGTGCCAGTTGGCCTTTTCAAAGGCCTCGTCCAGGGCTGCGCGGGTCTGGCTGTCGCCATTGAGCACCTCATGGATCTTGTCCCCGTCCGAGGTAGCAAAGACCATGGGCAAATCGAAGATCGCCAGTTCGGGAGCGAAGCTGACCAGAGCGGCAATCTGGCTGCCAACCATGTCAATGTCGCCATTTTGCATCTGGCGCAGCAGGTCGGTGTCCGCACCCAGCTCGCCGTTGATGTAGGTCTCGATGGTCAGCTGGCCGCCGGTAATCTCGGCCGCCTTCTCAGCCACCAGCTCGTCAAAGACGGAACCGGCGGCGCCCTTGGCCGCAGAGTCCGCCAGAATCAGGGTTACCGGCTCCAGGTCCTCATAGGACGCGGCAGAAGAGGCGGTGCTGGAGCTGGCAGGGGCAGAGCCGGAAGCGGCGGAGCTGCCGGAACTGCCGGAGCTGGTGGTGTTTCCTCCGCAGGCAGCCAGGGAAAGGGTCATGGCGCCGGCCAGCAGGAGAGCAGTGAGTTTTTTCATTGTGTTTCCTCCTTATCAAATAAATCTCTTTATTTTTGCAGCATTTCCTGAAACAGGCGCTGCATATGCACATTTTAATTATCCAACACTTGGAACAAGCTACGCTTGCTTCTCAATACTGAAGACCGCCGTTTACATCCAGCACCTCTCCGGTGGTCCAGGCCGCATCGTCGCTGCCCAGATAGGCCACCGCCGCGGCCACATCGCTCAGCTCGCCAATGCGGCGCAGGGGGACGCCCGCAGCCAGGCTGTCCTGCTGCTCCTGGGGCATGGAGGAGAACATCTTTCCCTTCAGCGGCCCGGGGGCAACCGTATTCACCGTAATATTCCAGGGCGCCAGGTTGTAGCCCAGGTTGATGGCCAGACCATTCACACCGGCCTTGCTGGCCGCATAGTTGACGCCCACATTCCGGCCGGTGCGTCCGCCGATGGAGGAAATAATCACAATCCGGCCGTAGTTCCGCTGCTTCATGCCCGGCACAACCGCCTTGCAGGCCCGGAACACGCCGCCCAAATTGATGTCTACCACGTCCTGCCAGTCCTGCTCGCCCATCTCATCAATGGGCATGTGGCGGATAATGCCTGCGGTGGCCACCAGCGTGTCCACCTTGCCCCACCGGTCCGTGACCGCAGTTACAGCGGCATCGCAGGTCGCCTGACTGCGCACATCGCACGGCACCGTCATGACCCGCTCAGCGTCATAGCCCGCGTTTTTCATCTCCGCCTCCGCGGCGGCCAGCGCCTGCTGAGAAAAATCGGCAAAGGCAACCTTCGCGCCCTCCGACAGCACTCGCTTTCCCACTGCCAGAGCCACATCACCGGCCCCGGTAATCATCACAACTTTGTCCGCAAAACGTTCCATCGTTTCTTCTCCTTTCTCTCCCTTACGCCATTTCCGCCTCGCCCAGGCACTTCTTTGCCGCCTGCAGGACACGGCGGGCATACTCTTCAAACCCCAGCTGCTCCAGCCGGACCTGGTTCGGAACCTCCAGGCCGCATAGGATGTCCGGGTTTGGAATCCTGGATAGAATGTCTCGGATGGGTACGCAGCCCTCTCCGAGATATAGCCGCTCTGCCCGGCCTGTGCGGGCCAGTTCCTCCACATCCGTGGGAATTTCCGCCGGACAGTCGCACAGATGGGCGTAATGAAACCATTCCTTTGGACACTCGTCCAGCTCGCTCAGCGCCACCCGGGAGCGATAAAAGTGGAGCATGTCCACCAG
>DBFWXD010000053.1:0-3979 GCA_048215895.1 Eubacteriales bacterium | reverse complement strand
CGGGCAGCACGGTGACGATGTTGCCGGATCAAATCACCATCCGGCCCGGCGTGGAGGCCACCATTGACGGGGAGAAGATGGACAGTGAAGCGGCGGCGGAGTCCTCGGCGGACCCGAGGCTGCTGGCGGGCTACCCGGAGGTCACGGATCTGGCGCCCACCAGCGCCACCGCCCGGTTCAGCGCTAATAAGAAGGGTACCGTCTATTGGGCGGTCACCTCGGTGACCGACGGCTCCGTGGGGGTGGACGATTTGCTCAACCCCTCGTCCTACAGCCCCAAGATTGTCAAGAGCGGCACCCTGAGCCTGACCGGCTCCAGCCAGCCGGGCAGCGTCAAAATCAGCGGCCTGACCTCCGACGGCTCCTATTACCTGTCCGCCGTCTTTGTGGACGCGCGGGAGGAGCGGAGCCCGCTGAAGGTCATCTCCTTTACTACGCCGGACAACACCGTGCCCAATTTCGCCTCCGGTTACCCCTATATGTCCAAAATCACCAGCACCTCCGGGCAGGTGACGACCATGGCCACCAAGTCCTGCCGGCTGTACTGGGCGGTGCTGCCCAAGGGGGCGTCCGCCCCCACGGCCAACGACTTTAAGGCCAACGCCGTCAGCGGCAATCTGGGCTTTGGAACCCTCGATGTGACCAAGAACGTCTCCAATACATTTGACGTGAACAACGTCCCTCTGGAGGAGCTGGAGTCCTACGACCTGTACCTGTGGCTCACCGACGTGGACGGTGGGCAGAGTTCCGCCGTCAAAAAGGTGTCCTTTACCACCGTAGACGGTACACCGCCCCGCTTCAATACCAACCCTACAGTAAATAAGGTGAATGCCACCTCTGTGGGGCTGTATGCCAACCTGAACGAGGCGGGCACTCTGTACTGGGTGGTGGTGAAGGAGGGGGAGGAGTACCCCAAGCCCCTGGCCGGACAGTCCGGAAAGGTGGATTTGAGCAGCGACAACGCCAAACTCCAGGTGTCGGCCGGTATGAACGCACTCAAGAACGGAAAGGTTACCATGACCGAGGGGAAGGACGTCTCCTTTACCGTCAGCGGCCTGGAGAAAGAAACTGCTTATGACCTCTATTATGTGGCCCAGGATAAGGCGGGAAACTACTCGGAGACGGTGGGAAAGATTACGATTCATACGCTGGATCCCAATGCGCCCACTGTAACCCAGGAGTTCACCAAGTATAACGGAACCGACTCCACTACCCCACTGCCCAATACCGATGTCCGGCTGGTGTTCAGCGAGGGGATTCAGGACGCGGGGACGAACCAGAACCTGTATGAGCTCTATCAGAAGGTGGCGGCTGGCACCGAGCCGAAGTCAAAGCTGGCCGGGCTGCTGCGGGACAGCATCAAGCTCTACCAGGACACCGGAAACGGCCCGGCCACTCAGGTTGTGGATTACAAGGATGACAAGGACAACTGGACGATCAATTACGAGAATGTGGTGATCAAGCAGGAGGATGGCAAGACGGTGGTCGTGTTCCCGGGTTCGGGCGGAAGTGCCGATGCCGCCCTCAACCTCCAGAGCGGTGCGACTTATTACTTTGAGATTGAGGCCGGAAAGATCGCGGATACCTCTGAGAGTAAGAATGTCATGGGTAAGGTGACTCTGGACAAGTTTACAACGGTATTTGCCCAGGTAAATATTTCCACTGTCAACCAGGCTGAAATCACGGTCGGATCGGGTCCCGATAATAAGAAAACGGTTAATGCGGTATGGAAGCTGGACCCTGTGACCACAGATAAAGTAGGCGACTTCATTGATTGGGATATGCTCATTTGGACGGATACCAATCTGAGCTTTAACCTCTATCGGAGCACCGGCGGAGGTCCGTGGGAGCAGTTGAACAAGAAGGGCGAAGTTACAATTACGCTTTCCTCTGCAACTGAAGGCTTTCTGGGCGTCAGTCTGACCAAGGATTTCTTGAAGGTGGGCGAAACGATGACCGATTTTGACCCGCTTAACGGACTCAAGGAAGGACAGACCTACGAGTACGCCATGGAATTTACCAGCGTGAACGGGGAGAGGGACAAGCAGGCGTGGAACGGACGGGTCAATATCCGCGTCAACGTGGTGGCGGGAAAAGACAATGATCTGCGTATGATGGCGACATCGGTGACGGAACAAAACTGGATGGACACAGTGGTAAACGGCGATCTCACAGACATTGGGCTGCCGAAAGACTTTACGTTGAAAGTGCCCTTCAGCGACCAGAGTATCCCGGAGTTTACAAGCGGATACCCCAAGTTTACTCCTGGTGCGACCGATGCACAGATGGAGCTGCTGCTGAACCGGCCGGGTACGGTCTACTATGTAGTGGCGCCGAAAGGGGATATCCTGACAACGGACAAGGACGGCAATAACTATAAGGATGAGCCTCACTATTCCAGACTCCCTATAGAAGGCGACAGTACAACTACTATGCCCTCTTTCAATCAGCCGCAGGTCATGGATATTTTGAATCCGGAGAAGAGTTACAGTAAAAATCCCAGTATCAAGTATGACAATACTGCATGCCAGTCCAGCGTGGTAAAGCTTTCGGTGGAGGATCTGTCTCCACAGACAGACTATATCGTTTACTTTGTCATTCAGAATACGGCGCAGAACTATTCTGAGGTACAGTGTTACCGGTTTACCACGACAGATGTGGGGACGCCCTATATTACGTTGAACGACCAGAGCCCGGATGTACAATTTAAAACCTCGGAGAGCTCGGAGCTGAATTATGTTCTGGTGGCATATAATCAGATTCCCGATTTTCTGAAAGGAAAATTTGCCACTGAGGCCAATATGGACCAAGAAGATTTAAAGAAGTTCCAGAGTTCTGGCTTGAATCAGCATATGACTATCCTTGAGGCGCTGATTGAAACGGTGCGTCAGGGAAGCGGAAATGAAGGGCCCTCTGTCTTTGATATGTATGCAAAGGCATCTCTCCGCGACCGTGTTGGGAAATTGATTCGGCGAAATCAATCCGGCGACAGCATGACTACCGTGGCGTCCGGCCCGATCAGCCTGGAGAAAAA
Organism: Eubacteriales bacterium; assembly: GCA_048215895.1. Taxonomy (GTDB): domain Bacteria; phylum Bacillota; class Clostridia; order Oscillospirales; family Oscillospiraceae; genus Lawsonibacter. The sequence goes on along the minus strand of DBFWXD010000053.1, from coordinate 945 downwards.
TGTACCGCAGGTAAAGCAGTTTGAGCAGTACATGAACATGAATACACTCTATTACTGTCTCGCGGTTGCCCGGAACAAGGACGGCACGGAGGATGGCTTTAAGGCGATCGGCGGGGTCAACATCCCGGACAATGATCCACCGGTTCTCACCGTATTAAATGGAGGGGCCAAGCTCACGGATAAAGGCTGGTCGGGAAGCGTGACGCTTTCGTTCAGTGAAAATCTGTATTGGCTCAGCGAGGACCGGCAGACGCTCAAGGAAGTCTGGACCAAGAAGCCTGAAAATGCAACCCAGGGCCAGAAGGCGGTCTATATTCTGGACGAGGCCTTCGGCATCGGCGGGAGTGCGGCGAAAAAGCTGACACTGACGAGCGGGGCTCTCGCCTCCCCGAACGGCACATTCACGTTCAGCTATGAGGGAGTCAAGGAGGGAGAGTCGCTGGTGTTCTTTAGCAGCGGTTATGCCAGCGATATGAACATGAACGGACGTGGGATGGAAGCAAAGACAAAAACCATCCTGACCTATGTGACAGAGGCAGGCCCTGGAGGCCCCTTTACAATAGGACATTTTGTCATTACGCAAGGTGCGATTGAGGGGGATTCTCCCACTACGTAGCCGCGAATCATGTTGGAAGTCAGGGGACGGGCAGACCCTGCCCGTCCCCTGCTTTCCAGAGAACAAAGGAGTGATTTTCCGTGAAAAAGAAGGTGGGGGCAAGGGTGCTTTCCCTCCTCCTTTCCTGTGTTTTGTTGGGGACAATGCTCCCGGCGGCGGTGGCTTCGGCTGATCCGGCGGATCCAACCTATTCCATCACGGTAGCGCCGCCGAGTATTGACTTGGTGGAGGGCGACGAGGGGGAGCTTACTGCCAAAGTAGTATCAGAGTCGACAGATGGAACCAAGACCGAACTTGACGATGCAGGCTTGGCGGCTGCGGGGCTGTCG
>DBFWXD010000529.1:0-2421 GCA_048215895.1 Eubacteriales bacterium | reverse complement strand
GTGCCGGACTCCGCAATGTTCCCGTCTGCTACCACCAGAATCTGATCCGCATTTCGAACGATAGACAGGGTATGTGCAATCATGATTACTGTCTTTCGCTCTGACAAAAGCCCCAGGATTGCCCGCTTGACCGCCAGCTCGTTTTCAATGTCCAGTGAGGCAGTGGCCTCATCCAGCAGCAGGATGGGGCTGTTTTTCAAAATAGCCCGGGCGATGGACAGACGCTGACGCTCCCCGCCGGAGAGAAAGTTTCCGTTTTCCCCAATAGGGGTGTCATAGCCATGCTCCAGCTTCTGTATGAAGCCGTCACATCCAGCCGCACGGCAGGCGGCCTCCACCTCACGGTCTGTGGCCGAGGGGCGGGCATGGCGGATATTCTCCCGAACTGTATCGTCAAAGAGGAACACCTGCTGATCCACCATGGAGATCTGCTCCAGCACCCGTTCTGCCGCCACGGTCTCAATGGACTGCCCTCCAATGGAGATGTCGCCGCTCTGCGGTTCGTAGTATTTGGCGATCAGATTGAGAATGGTGGATTTTCCGGAACCGGAGTCTCCTACAATGGCGGTGAGCTTTCCTGCCGGCGCCGTAAAGGACAGTTCCTTCAGCACCGGCTCTCCCGGCACATAGGAGAAGGAGACCGAGCGGAAGGTGATGTTCTGCTCAGCAGGATGGAAGGGCGCCATGGAACCTCTCTCCTCCGGTTCCGCCATCACCTGGAGGATATTGTTCTTGGAGACCATCAGGTGCTTCCATTCAAAGAGATCGATGGAAATGGCAGTGGTAAGCTTGGTCAGCAGAATGGGCAGCATGGAGACCATGAGATAATCCACATTGCTCAGCGTACCGGTTGCCCAGGGACCGGCTGCCAGCGCCATGATGGCCGGCACACTGCACCAGCTGAGAATGTTATACCCGAAGCCAATAGGGATGCCCTTTGCCTCGTACAGATAACACACCCGGCTGAACCTCCGCATCGCCTCAGTAGTAGCCTGATTCTGGACGCCACCCATATGATAGGCACGGAAGGTCTGGATACCATCGATGTACTCCACGATGCTGCTGACCGTCTCGGCACTGACCTCATGCTTGGCCACGCCGTATTTGGCAACAACGCGGAAGGACAGCCACAGATTGGGGATCAGCCCCGCTGCGACTAAGAAAAGAATCAGCCCCGCCGGCAGGTACACCTTGCATACAAAGCCTACCAGCATGGCGGCCAGCACCGCGTTTTTGGTGATGTTGCCGCTGGAGTGGGTCAGGATCTTCTCGTAGCTGCCCACATCGCTGGTCATGGTATTCACATATTCTCCCACCTGTCCCTGAGTGAAGCGGGAAAGAGGGATCTGTTTGAGCTTGTCACCCAGCCGAAGCCGCAGTCCTTTGGAAACAGCAGCTCCGCCCAGCTGAACCTGCGTGTAACCGGCGGCGTAGATGACCAGTCGAATCAGGAAGATGCCCGCAAGAAACGCAGTCAGCAGCCCGAGCCGCTGTGCGCTCAGGCTGCCCTCAGACAGCCCGGCCAGAACCATATAAATGGACAAGTAGCTGCACCCGGACAGCAGCCCTTCCACTACCGTGAGGATCACACCGGAATAGAAGGCCCGATTTTTACGGAACACATTTGCCTCACGCATGCTGCACACCCCCTTCCACGGAATAGGCAATGGCACGGGCGGCCCGGTAATCCGCCCAAGCCCTGCGGTAGTATTCATTTTTCTCCAGCATCTCTTCATGGGTACCACAGCAGGTAATGGTGTTGTTCTCCACTACTGCCACCTTGTCGCACAGCTTGATGGCGCCCAGCCGGTGGGCCACGATCACAACTGTCTTGCCCCGGCACAGGTTTTCAATGGCCCGGTCGATCTCCACCTGGTTTTCCGGATCAGCCGCTGAGGTGGCTTCATCCAGGATCAGAATGGGGGCGTTTTTCAAAATAGCTCGGGCGATGGCAATCCGCTGCCGCTCCCCACCGGAGAAACGGGAGCCGAAAGTACCCACCTTGGTTTCATAGCCCTGGGGCAGCGATTGGATGAAATCATCGATCTGCGCCAGTCTGGCAGCCTCGCGCACCTGCTCCAGTGTTGCTCCCGAGTTCATGCGAATGTTTTCCAGCACGCTTCCCCGGGTCAGAAAGGTCTTCTGGAACACCAGAGAGATATGGTCCAACAGGTCCTCGTAGTCCAGCTCCCGCACATCTCTGCCGCCGATGCGGACCGTTCCCTGGGTCACATCGTAAGAGCGGGCCATCAGCTGGATCACGGTGCTTTTGCCTGCACCGGACACCCCCACCAGCGCCACCTTTTCCCCCGGCGCCACAGTGAGGGAGCAATCCCTGAGCACACCGGTCTTTCCATCGTAGGAAAAGGAGACATGATCCAGGGTAATGCCGCAGGTCTCCGGAAAGGCCGCGCCACTGGA
>DBFWXD010000528.1:0-6989 GCA_048215895.1 Eubacteriales bacterium | reverse complement strand
GGATTGACACAGATGTATACATCATATATAATGCACTCAACTAAACTAATAATTTAATAAGGAGGTATTCCATATGTTTGACCACACCATCAATGAAGCCATTTATCAGCGTGCATGCCGTTGCCTGGCGGGCGGAGTCCTGTCCAACTTCAAGAAGGCTAAGGGGGCGGCCCCTGTCTTTGTGGAGAGCGCCGAGGCCTGTCATATGACCGACTATGATGGGAACATCTATTATGATTTCTCTCTCTCCGCCGGTCCCGCTATCCTAGGGCACAGCAACGAGGGACTGCGTCAGGCTTTGAAGCGGACGCTGGACTTGGCTTACAGCAACCGGGATTGTCTGCTTGCCATTGAGGCTGCGGAGAAGATCCAGCAGGTTGTGCCCTGCGCTGAGCTGGTTCGGTTTGCTGTCTCCGGTGTGGATGCGGTGTTCAACGCCATCCGGGTGGCCCGGGCGTACACTGGGAAGCCTTATTATGTTAAGTTCAAAGGTCAATACAACGGTGGCATGGACTTTGTCCTGGGCGGCCGCACTCAGCCGGGCGAAATGCAGGCCCAGGACGGCATCGATCCCAACGACTTTTATTCCTCCATGTGCTACACGGAGGGCCGTGCTCCCCACGCGCTGGATGACTGCTTCCTGGCGGAGTACAACGACCTGAAGGGTTTGGAGGCTCTGTTCCAGGCTCAGGGAGACAAGATTGCCTGCGTCATTATGGAGCCCGTTACCCTGAATATGACCGGCTGTATGCCCGAGCCCGGTTTCCTGGAAGGGCTGCGGGAGCTGTGCACCAAGTACGGCGTTCTGATGATCTTCGATGAGACTCTCACCGGTTTCCGGCTGGCTCTGGGCGGCGCGCAGGAGTACTTTGGCGTTACGCCCGACATGTGCACCTTTGCCAAGGCAGTGGGAGGCGGCTTCCCGGTGGCCGTGTTTGCCGGCAAGGCCGAGATTATGCGGGTCATTGAGGATAACCGGGTTCTGGCCGTGGGTACTTACAATGGTCATCCTCTGGCCGCTGCAGCGGTTATCGAGACGATCAGACAGCTGCAGGCCAATGATGGCGAGGCGTTCCGCCTGATCCGGGAGCGCACGCAGCAGGCCAAGGAAGGCATGCAGCAGTTGGCCAAGAAGCACGGTGTTGATATGATTGTACAGGGTATGCCCGGCGCTTTGTTCCCTGTATTCACCAAAAAGGAGAAGATCATCAACCACAAGGACGCCCTGGAGAACGCTGATTTCCCCCGTCACTCCCGCTTTATGGCCCTGTTGAAGGAGCAGGGAATCCTGCATAACAGCCGTCTGTGCTTCTCCCCGGCCCACACTCCGGAGGATATTCAGTACCTGCTCTCCGCCGTAGATAATGCTCTGGCCGTCATGGCTCGGGAGGGGTAAGACACCGGGCTCCTCACCGTACCCCACGATTTTCTGAACTATGCAGGAGGGAATCAATCACATGAACAAAAAGCGGCTGCCGTCCTGGTTGTACGCCTTGGAGTACGGCCTGGAGGAAAAAATCTCTATGCTCATCATGGTTTTGATTGCCGTTTTTATGGGTATGCAGATCTGTGCGCGATATATTTTCAACTCCTCGCTTTCCTGGCCGGAGGAAATCTGCGTATACCTGCTGATCTGGATGGGGCTGCTCAGCTTAAGCTATTGCATCCGGACCCGAACGGCAATCAAGGTGGAAATGCTGATCAATTTCCTTTTTCCGCCCCGTATCCTGTTTTATTTTCATCTTTTTGAGGATGTCCTCTCTATCGTGTTTTACGGCTTCCTCTGCATCCCCGCTTGGCAGCTTCTCTCCACTTCCATTGCAAACGGACAGGTCAGCGCTGCCCTGCACCTGCCCATGTACCTGGTCCAGAGCGCCCCGCTGGTGGTGTTTATCCTGGCGGTGATCCGCAGCGCCCAGGACATCTTTTTCCTGGTACAGGAGCGCCGTGCTCAAGCGGCTGAATAAGAGGAAAGGAGGACCCACTCAACTATGCCTGTGCTTGTACTGACTGTGTTCATCGTACTGGTGGCAGTCTCCATTCCCATTGCTACCTGTATGGCGGTGGCCTCTGTTCTGCCCGGTCTGGTGGACGCCAGCTTTACTGCGACCCCTGTGTATCTGCTGCGTGCCATTATTTCCGGCCTGGAGAGCGTGCCCTACCTGGCCATTCCCATGTTCATCCTGTCGGGAACCATCATGTCCAGGGGCGCCATTTCCAAGAAGCTGTTTGACTTTGTCTCCTATTTTATCGGCAAACGGCGGGCAGGACTTCCCTGCGCAGTGATCATCACCTGCTTGTTCTTCGGAGCGCTCTCCGGCTCGGCCACTGCTACCGTTGCCGCAGTAGGCAGTATGACCATCCCTGTTTTGGTGGCCCTCAATTATGACAAGACCTTCTGCACCTCATTGGTGGCGGTGGCCGGCGGTCTGGGCGTCATTATCCCCCCCAGCATTCCCATGATCGTTTACGCGACTGTGGCCGGCGAGTCAGTAGGTGACATCTTTGTGGGCGGTATCCTTCCCGGCGTGCTCATTGCTGTCTGTCTGATGGTCTATACCTACTATTACTGCTGGAAACATGGGGAGGACCGCGAGAAGATCAACGAGACGGTGGATGAGATCCGCAGTAAGGGCCTGGTTCGTGTGTTCCTGGACAGTTTCTGGGCTCTGCTGACTCCGGTCATCATCCTGGGCTCCATCTACGGCGGCCTGGCCACCCCCACCGAAGCTGCGGTGATCTCCGTGTTCTATTCTCTGATAATCAGCTTGTTTGTTTATCGCACCATGTCCTTCCGGGACATCGGTCCGGTACTGAAAGAAAGCGTTTCGTACTGCCTGCCGGCGCTGTTCATTCTGGCTACCGCAGCCGCCTTTGCCCGGGTACTGGCCCTTCTGCAGGTTCCCCAGACTTTGGGCATATGGATCGGCGAGACCTTCCAGTCCAAGGTTGCCATTCTGCTGGCCATCAACATTTTCCTGCTGTTCCTGGGCATGATTATGGACACCACTCCGGCTATTGTGATCGTCGCCCCCATTCTGGCTCCCATTGTGACCTCACTGGGAATCAACGGCGTGCATTTTGGTATCATCGTGGTGGTTAACCTGGCCATTGGCTTTGTCACCCCGCCCATCGGCACCAATCTGTTTATTGCCAGCTCCGTCAGTGGAATTGATGTGCTGGAGATCGCAAAGAAAGCAGTACCGTTTATTGTCTTCTTCCTGGTTGCCTTGCTGCTGATTACCTTTGTTCCCGCTTTGAGTACCTGTCTGCTGTAAACACGGCGGCATATTCATCGGTTCATTCATGTAATTGCTTATTTGAAAAGGAGGCTTCCTATGAAAATCAACGGCAAACTCTTGTCACTGCTCCTGTGTGCCGCCACCGCTGTCACGCTGTGCGCCTGCGGCGGCACCTCCACCAGCTCTGGAAGCAGCGGAAGCTCCGGCGGCTCCGAGACTTACTCCTTTAACATCTCGGTGGATGCCAGCGATGATGAGATTATTTCCCAGTACGCTCAGAAGCTGAAGGAGGAGTTGGAGACGCGCAGCGATGGACGCATCACTGCTACCGTCTATACCAACGGAACATTGGGCGGCGACTCTGAGGCCTTGCAGTCCTGCGCTGACGGTTCCATTGCCTTCGTGCTGAGCACGACCGCCCCCCAGGTCACTCTGATGCCCGAACTGGCTGTGTTCGATTTGCCCAACCTTTACGGCGACATCGAGCAGTTCCGCACCCTTCTGGAAAACGAGGAGTTCATGACCAAGATCAATGAGATCTACTCCAACAACGGATTCCGCTTGATGGGAATTGCCGATTCCGGATTCCGCGTCATGACCTCCAACAAGAAGGTGGAGAGCCTGGCTGATATGAGCGGTATTAAGATCCGCACCATGCAGAACTCCAACCACATTGCTATTTGGCAGGCCTACGGTGCCAATCCCACCCCCATGTCCTTTGGCGAAGTGTACATTGGCCTGCAGCAGGGGACGATCGACGCCCAGGAGAACCCCATTGAAGTGGCTGTGGCCTCCAAATTCTATGAGCAGCAGAAGTATGTGATTCTCACCAACCATCTTCCCCACGCGTGTGTATGTCTGATGAGCGGTACGCTTTACTCCCAACTGCCTGCTGACCTGCAGAGCATCGTGGACGAGGCGGGTGCTGCCGCCACCGAGTACACCCGCGAGCTGTCCGACACCCAAAATGCGGAGCAGCTGGAGTTCCTGACTGAAAACGGGACAGAGGTCATCGAGCTGTCCGAGCAGGTGCACCAGGACATGCGCAACGCCGCACAGCCCGTCTACGACAGCATTTCCGAACAGGTCGGTCAGGAGATGATGGATCTCACCTTGACCGCCGCTGAAGGCTAATCTTCCATAGTGTGCCTCTTGAGCCCGGCTCATAACCAGCCTTCTGGTGAGTCGGGCCATTTTATGCGTATTTGGAACTATATGCGGATTTATCCTTGCATTTTTGTCAAAAAAAGTTTATTCTGTAAAACAGTGGGTTTTTTGTAAGCCTGTTTTCATTTCTCTCGAAGAGGGGCGGTCCAATTGCCAAATCGTAAAAAAAAGCTCAGCAGAGCGGAAATTGCCTACCAAACTTTGAAACAACGCATTGCCAGCGGACAGATTTCGTCCGGCACCATGCTCAGTGAAGTTGCCCTGGCCAAAGAGTTGAGCATGAGCCGCACCCCCATCCGCGAGGCCCTGAAGATGCTAAAAAGTGAGGGATTGGTGGACATCCGGGATGGGATCGGCACCTTTGTCAAGGAAGTTTCGCAGCAAGACATTGAAGATGCATACGCAGTACGTGTTGCTCTGGAATGCCTGGCCGCGAGGACCGCTGTTTATTCCTTTACTTCCGAAGAACTGGATGAATTGGAGGAACGCTTTTTATCCATTCAAAACCGACTTTTAGTTGGGAAACCCGTGAGTATTGAGGAGTTCTCCAACGCCGACTGGGCACTGCACGACCAGCTGCTGCAAAAAAGTCAGAATCGGTACGCCAAATCCATTATCCAGGATCTCAGCGGAATTCTGCGCAGCTATCAGAATCTCTCCGTACAGACTCTTCTCAATGCCAAGACTGCCCTGGATGAGCATCTGGCCATTATCGACTGCCTGCGACGACAGGACCTGGAGCACCTGCTCCCTTTGTTGGAGCGGCATATCCAATACTGATCACACAAAACCGCCTGCCCGAGGGGACAAATTGCTCCTGGACAGGCGGTTTTCCGCTGTGCGGTATTTTCCATGGTTGCCATGCTACTGCCATAGTTTTGGTTGACCATCATGTTGACCCAATTACCTGGAAGCGCTTGCCGAGTGGCTTTCGGCCGTTACTTCATAGGCAGCATTACGCCCCACAGGTCCGCAACGAGGACCTGTGGGGCGTGAGCTGAGAAAGTGCTCCTTTTTTCTGCTTACACAACGTTATTGGTGACCTTCATAGGGCAGGCCGGACAGGTACCGCCGGGCCAGGTCGAAGGCGTGGCTGGCAGTCTGGATGCGCAGCCGCTCCCGGACAGGGCGGTTACCCAGGTGGAGCGGGCGCACATGACAGCCCTCGGGGGTGGCGATGGCCACAAACATGGTGCCCACCTCATTGTCCCACTCATCCTTGTCCGGCCCGGCCACGCCGGTGGAGGACAGGGCGATATCGCAGCCCAGCGCCTTGCGCGCACCCTGGGCCATAGCCATGGCCACTTCCTGAGAGACAGCGCCGAACTGGTCCAGCAGATGCTGGGGTACCCCCAGTACCTGGGCCTTTACCTCATTGGTGTAGGAGACGATGCCGCCTTTGAATACTTGAGAGGCGCCGGGGATATCGGTCAGGCGTTTGGCCATCAGGCCGCCGGTGCAGCTCTCGGCGGTGCCCAGCGTGAGACCCTTGGCTTTGAGACCTTCCAGCACCACATACTCCAGGGAGGGCACATCCACGCCGTAAACCTTGTCGGAAAAGAGCGCCTTGACCTGCTCCACCGTGGGCTGGAGCAGCGCCTGGGCTGCGGCGTCATCGGCGGCTTTGGCGGTGACCCGCAGCTCGCACTCCCCTTCCTTGGCGTAGGGGGCCAGAGTGGGATTTTGCATGTGGTTCATCTGCTCTCTCAGCTGGGCCTCCATGGTGGACTCGCCGATGCCGAAAAGCTTGATGGTGTGGGAGGCGATGACTCCCTCGGACAGGCCCAGCAGGTAGGGCCTTGCCCGGTAGAGGAACATGGGGCGGCACTCGCTGGGGGGGCCGGGGAGCATGATCACATGGCAGCCCTCTGCCTCAAAGGCGCAGCCGGGCGCGGTGCCCCAGTCGTTGACCAGAACGGTGCAGCCCTCGGGGAGCATGGCCTGCTGGAGGTTGTTCTCCGTCATGGGGCGGTTGGTGCGGGTAAAATAGCTCTTAATGCGCTGAGCGGAGTCCTCGTCAAAGACCAGCTTCTTACCAAAGGCCTCGGCCAGTACATTTTTGGTCAGATCGTCGCAGGTGGGGCCCAGTCCCCCTGTGGTAATGATAATGTCCGCTCGCTTCTTGGCAATGGCCACCGCTTCCCGGGCCCGCTGGGGGTTATCTCCCACCACAGTGTGCCAGAATACATTGAGCCCCAGTTCGCTCAGACCCTGGGACAGAATCTGTGCATCCAAATTCGCGATATTGCCCAGCAGCAGCTCGGTGCCGACGGACAGAATTTCAACGCTGTGTGACATGAAAAAGGACCTCCTGTTATCCGTGAACGCCTTTTTGTGTTTGGGAGGCGTCCTTTGCTGTGCCCATTATAGCACAGGGCCGGGGCAAAGCAAGGAGCAAGGCGGAAAAAAGAGAATTATTTGTATAAAATGGACAGGACAGACGGAAAAAATAAAAGGATATGGGGCGGAATCTGCCGACGAAAGAGAAAAAAGAAACGGGAAATTCGGCACAATGCTGGAAAAAAGGCCGATCGGAGGCATATAGATATCAAGAACTCCAAAAAATAATGCTTTCCATAT